>NZ_JAAUVO010000005.1:0-237256 GCF_012030385.1 Microbacterium sp. B19(2022) | reverse complement strand
CACCCATCCCGCCCTTGGCGACGACGAACCGCTCACCCGGGATGATCATGTCGATCAGGACCTCGCCCGCGGTGTTCTTCACCACGGTGCCCACCGGAACCAGCAGTTCGAGCGTCTCGCCGAGGAAACCGGAGCGGTGGTCGCCCATTCCGGGACCGCCGTTGCCCGAGGAACGGTGCGGCGAGTGGTGGTACGAGAGCAGCGTGCCGGTCTGCGGGTCGGCGACGAGCACGATGTCGCCGCCGTCGCCGCCGTTGCCCCCGTCGGGGCCGCCGAGCGGCTTGAACTTCTCGCGGTGCACGGAGACGCAACCGCCGCCGCCCTTACCCGCACGCAGGTGCAGTGTGACGGTGTCGACGAACGTGACCATGTGCGGGTTCCCCTGGGTTCCTGTTTATGACTGTGTGCAGATACACGGACGGGGCGAGCCGAAGCCCGCCCCGAACCGGATGACTAGTGTCGTGCTGAGATCACTCAGCTGCAGCGACGATGTTGACGACCTTGCGGCCGCCCTTCGCTCCGAACTGGACCGCACCGGCGGCCAGAGCGAACAGCGTGTCGTCGCCACCACGGCCGACGTTGACGCCGGGGTGGAAGTGCGTGCCGCGCTGGCGGACGATGATCTCGCCGGCGAGGACCTGCTGACCACCGAAGCGCTTCACGCCGAGGCGCTGAGCGTTGGAGTCACGACCGTTACGGGTTGAGCTTGCGCCCTTTTTATGTGCCATGTCCTAGTCCCCTCGGGCTTACTTGATGCCGGTGATCTTGACGCGCGTGAGCTCCTGACGGTGGCCCTGGCGCTTCTTGTAACCGGTCTTGTTCTTGTACTTCTGGATGATGATCTTCGGGCCGCGGAGGTTGCCGATGACCTCAGCCGTGACCTTGACCTTCGCCAGCGAGTCAGCGTCGGTGGTCACCGTGGCGCCGTCGACGAGCAGCACTGCAGCCAGCTCGATCTTCTCGCCCTGGGCAGCCTTGACACGGTCGAGCTGAACGATCGTGCCGACCTCGACCTTCTCCTGCCGCCCACCGGCGCGCACTACTGCGTAAACCACTTCATACCTGTTTCGTTGGGGAGCTCGCGGCTCCGAGATCTCACGGGAAGACTGTTGCTTGCATGCGCCGCAGAACGGCGGGCGCGAACGCAAGACTCTCCGCTTCGACCGACGAGGACGACGCGGCATACGCACCAAGGGACTACTTTACCGGATGCGGGTCGGTGTCGCAAAGCGGGCCGCTCCCGCGCCTCCGTGTGTCGCTCCGCGGCCGCCCACGTCCGGAGCGGCCGTAGGCTGACGAGGTGACCGTTCTCGTCGACGACCCCCTCTGGCCCGCCCACGGACGCCTGTGGGCGCACCTGGTCAGCGACGAGAGCCTCGATGAGCTGCACGCCTTCGCGAAGGCGAACGATGTGCCGGCGCGCGCCTTCGACCTCGACCATTACGACGTGCCGGAGGAGATGATCCCCCGGCTCGTCATCGCCGGTGCCCGCCCTGTGAAGGGCAAGGAGCTGGTGCGCCGGCTGATCGCCTCAGGACTCCGAGTCCGCGGCCGTGACCGGCGCTGACGGCTCGGAGTTCACCGACACCGGAGTGCCGGTGAGTGCGGCCGTGCTCACCCGACGGCGACCCCGACCCTGACCAGGAGCCTTCGGCTCCGGAAGGGCGTCGAGAACCGAGTCGAGCAGCTGCTCTGCCGGTGACTTCGGTGCCGAACGATCGCCACCGCGCTTCTTGCGGGCTTTCTTGGGCCGCTCGGCCGCCGTCGGCGCCTCGGCCGCTGCCGGGGCGGTCTCCGCCTCTGTAGCGCCTTCCGCAGCCGGAACGATCGTGGAAGCGGCGATCTGAGCCAGCGCCGACTTGGCACCCTCGGTGATGCTGTGGGTCACAGTCGGGACCGCCGGCGCACTCTGATTCTGACCGTTGCCGCCGTTGTTGCCGTTGCCACCGCGCTGACGACGACCGCTCTGGCCGTTGCCGTTGCTGCTGCCGCCGCTGTTGCTGGAGCGGTGCTTGACGACCGGATCGTGATGCACGATGACACCGCGGCCGGCGCAGACCTCACACGCCTCGCTGAAGGTCTCGAGGAGCCCGAGTCCGAGCTTCTTGCGGGTCATCTGCACGAGGCCGAGAGAGGTGACCTCGGCGACCTGGTGCTTCGTCCGGTCACGGCTCAGGCACTCGATCAGACGACGGAGGACGAGGTCACGGTTGGACTCGAGCACCATGTCGATGAAGTCGACCACGATGATGCCGCCGATGTCGCGCAGTCGCAGCTGGCGGACGATCTCCTCGGCAGCCTCGAGATTGTTCTTGGTGACCGTCTCCTCGAGGTTTCCGCCGGACCCGACGAACTTGCCGGTGTTGACGTCGACGACGGTCATCGCCTCGGTGCGGTCGATCACGAGCGAACCACCCGACGGAAGCCAGACCTTGCGGTCGAGGGCCTTCTCGATCTGCTCCGTGATGCGGAACGCGTCGAACGGGTCGGTCTCCTCTTCGTATGCCTCGACACGCTCGAGCAGGTCGGGCGCGACGCTCTCCAGGTAGGCGCGAATGGTCTGCTGCGCGTCCTCGCCCTGGATCAGCATCTTGGTGAAGTCCTCGTTGAAGACGTCACGGACGATCTTCACGAGCAGGTCGGGCTCCGCATGCAGGAGGGCCGGAGCCTGCTGGTTCTCGACCTGCTTCTGGACGTGCTCCCACTGCGCGGTGAGGCGCTGCACATCGCGCGTGAGCTGGTCCTCGGTCGCCCCCTCGGCGGCGGTGCGCACGATCACACCGGACGACTCGGGGAGGACCTCCTTGAGGATCCGCTTGAGTCGCGCACGCTCGTTGTCGGGAAGCTTGCGGCTGATGCCGTTCATCGAGCCGCCGGGTACGTAGACCAGGTAGCGGCCGGGAAGGGAGATCTGGCTGGTGAGGCGCGCACCCTTGTGCCCGACCGGGTCCTTCGTGACCTGCACGAGCACGCGATCGCCGGGCTTGAGCGCGAGCTCGATGCGTCGCGGCTGGTTGCCGGTCTCCACGCCGTCCCAGTCGACCTCACCGGAGTACAGCACGGCGTTGCGGCCGCGACCGATGTCGACGAACGCGGCCTCCATGCTCGGGAGCACGTTCTGGACGCGGCCGAGGTACACGTTGCCGATCAGCGATGCGTCCTGGTTGCGGGCGACGTAGTGCTCGACGAGGACACCGTCTTCGAGGACGCCGATCTGCGTGCGGCCGTTCTTGGAGCGCACGACCATCTTGCGGTCGACCGACTCGCGGCGCGCGAGGAACTCGGCCTCCGTGACGACGGGACGGCGCCGACCAGCGTCACGTCCGTCGCGGCGACGCTGCTTCTTCGCCTCGAGCCGCGTGGAGCCCTTGATGGCCTTCGGCTCGGTGATGTACTCGACGACACGCTGACGCTGACGCGGCTCTTCGCGCTGGTCGTCTCCGTCGGATCCGCCACGGCGGCGGCCGCGACCGCGGCCACGACCCGAGGAGTCGTCCTGCGGCTGCTCGCGCTCGGCGATGCGGTCGAAGATGCGCTCTCCGCGGTCGGGGCGTGCCGGCAGCGGGATGACCTCGGGGGCGTAGAAGTGCAGTTGCGTGGAGACCTGCGACACGAAGACCTCGGGCAGCAGCCCGAGCGACACGGCGGTCACCGCAGCCGGAGCCTCGGGAGCAGCCGGAGCCTTCTCCTCGACAGGTTCCTCGACGGGCGTCTCGGTGGCAGCGTCAGCCTGTCCTGCAGACTCCTCGGCGGAGGTCTCGGCACCGGACGCTTCTTCGGCAGCCTCGTCCCTCACAGCGCTCTCTTCGACGATCGCCTCGGACATCGCCTCGACGTCGGCATCCGAGGGAGCCACGGCATCGCCGCTCTCCGCCGTAGCGTCTGCCTCGACCTCGGATCCGGACGCGTTCGCAGCCTCGGCAGCGATCACCGCGGCAGCCTCGTCGTCGGCAGCGGCATCCGCGACGGCGCCCGCCGCAGCGTCATCCGCAGCGGCGGCGGCGTCTTCCGCAGCCGCGTAGCCGGCAGCGACATCGTCGGCAGCGGCATCGGCGGCAGCTTCCGCTGCATCCGATGCGGCGTCGCCCTCGCTCGTCGACCCGTGGGGGTCGTCGGCCTCGGGAGCCGTGGGCTCCGTCAGCGGTCCCGCGGCGTCAGCCGGGAAGTCGAGGGTAGGTACGTTGTTGTCATTGTTCTCATCGGCCATCTCTGGCTTACTCCCTGCACGGGGCACTGGTGCTCCGTGAAATCTCATGCGGTACCCGCAGGTTCCGCGAACTCACTCGGTGTGCGACCGGCTCATGGCTCTGATCGCGTGGGGCATGGGGCCCCGAAGTCTGCGTCGGCACGTGTCGCGGCAAGGCCGTTCATCGTGTCACAGGCCATTATCGCACCAAGTGGGTCCGTTCACGGCATCCCATCGAGACCAGCGCGTTTTTGTCCGGCCTGTTCTCGCCACATCCATAGCCATCGCAGGGATAATCCTCAGTATGAGCGAGCAGCGCACCCGCCCCGTCGTCTACGCCGTCTGGCTGATCTTCGCGAGCGTGGTGGGCTGGTTCGCCGCCTTCCAGCTCCTCACCGAGAAGCTCGCCAAGCTCGAGAATCCCGACGCGGTGTCCAACTGCTACGTGAGCGTGATGATCCAGTGCGACGTCAACCTCAACTCGTGGCAGGGCGAGGTCTTCGGCTTCGCGAACCCGATCATCGGCCTCACACTGTGGATGGCGCCGCTGGTCGTCGGCGTGGCGCTGCTCGCCGGCGCGCGCTTCCCCCGTTGGTTCTGGCTGGCTTTCGGTGCCGGGATCACGTTCGCGTTCGGCTTCGTCGTCTGGCTCATCAGCCAGAGCCTGTACGCGCCGAACCTCGGCGTGTTGTGCCCGTGGTGCATGGCCACGTGGGCGGTCACCATCCCGACCTTCTTCGCGACCATGGTGCATCTCACCCGCAACGGCACGTTCACGAGCAGCGAGCGGGCGCAGGAGCGCGCGAACCGGCTGATGCCCTGGGTGCCGCTTGCGACGATCCTCGCCTACGCGTTGATCATCCTGCTCGTCCAGCTGCGCGGCCTCGACCTTCTCGGCGAGGTCATCGGCATGATCTTCTGATCCCGCTCCACGGAATGAGGAAACCCGCCGCCGATCCTCGGATCGACGGCGGGTTTCCTGTCTCGGAGCTCAGTCGAACCAGATGCCGAGCTCACGTGCGGCCGACTCGGGGCTGTCCGAGCCGTGCACCAGGTTCTGCTGCACCTTGAGTCCCCAGTCGCGACCGAAGTCGCCACGGATGGTGCCGGGGGCGGCCGTGGTCGGGTCGGTCGTGCCGGCGAGCGAGCGGAAGCCCTCGATCACGCGGTTGCCCGCGAGACGGATGGCGACCGACGGACCCGAGAGCATGAACTCGAGCAGCGGCTCGTAGAACGGCTTTCCCTCGTGCTCGGCGTAGTGCTCGGCGAGCAGATCGCGGTCGGGCTCCACGAGGCGGATGTCGACGAGGGCGTATCCCTTCGCCTCGATGCGGGCGAGGATCGTGCCGGTGAGGCCGCGGGCGACGCCATCGGGCTTGACGAGGACGAGGGTTTCTTCGGTGGCCATGTCATTCACTCTCTGTCTGAGTCTCGGTCGTGGGCTCGGCGGGGCGTCGTGCGTCCAGTCGGGCCCCTCCGATGGTCGCATACGCCCACATGCCGCCGAAAATCAGGACGACGAGCAGGATGGCCGGAACGAAGAACGCCGACAGCGCGACGATGGCCTGGACGACCCACCCGGCCGTGAGGGCCCAGGGCTTCGTGATCATCCCGGCGATGGCGATGCAGGCGATCGCGAGCACTGCACCGCCGACGATCCCCCACCACTGCTCGATGCCGGCGGGAAGCTGCCGCAGGCCGAAGATCGTGAGTCCGACGAGGAACACCACGATCGCCTCGAACCCGAGCACGATGGGCGCGAGCTTCTGCACGAGTGTCCTCGGCGGGCGAGGCGCGCGTGCGGGAGCGGCATCCGCGGTCACGCGCGCCACCCCGACTTCCAGTCCTCTTCCTCGGCGAGGGCGATCGCCTCACCGGCGAGCACGACCGAGCCGGCGATCACGACGGCGCGGCGATCGGATGCGGCCGCCCACTCGCGCGCCGCGTCGGCAGCGTCAGAGAGGGAGTGATGCACGGTCGCCCGCTGACCCGTCTGCTCGACGAGGTCGGCGATCGCGTCGGCGTCGCTCGCGCGATCCGAGTCCGGCGCCGTGGCGAAGACGTGCGCGACTGCGGGAGCGAGCCGGCCGACGATGCCTGCGGCGTCCTTGTCGTCGAGCACACCGAGCACGAGGCCCCACTCGTCGAAGTCGAAGCTGTCGTCCAGCGCCTGGGCGAGAGCCGTGGCACCGTGCGGATTGTGGGCGGCATCGACGATCACGGTCGGCGCGATTCCGAGCAGCTGCAGCCGCCCCGGAGAGGTCGTGCCCTGGAGCCCATCGGAGATGATGTCGCCCGCGATCGCCTGGGTCGCCCCGCCGATGAGCGACTCGACGGCGGCGACGGCGAGTGCGGCGTTGTGGCCCTGGTGAGCTCCGTACAGCGGCAGGTACTCCTCGGCGTACTCCCCCGCGAGCCCACGGATCGTGAGCAGCTGGCCGCCGACGGCGAGCTTCTGCTCGGTGATGCCGAACTCCTCGCCCTCGAAGGCGATCGTGGCGTTGCGCTCCGCGGCCACGCGGCGCAGCACCTCGGCGGCCTCGGGAGGCTGCTGGGCGGAGACCACCGCCGCACCCTCCTTGATGATGCCCGCCTTGATCTCCGCGATCTCGGCGATCGTGTCGCCGAGCCGGTCCGCATGGTCGATGTCGATCGGCGCGAACACGGCGACGTCACCATCGGCCGTGTTCGTGGAGTCCCACTCCCCGCCCATCCCGACCTCGAGCACCAGCACATCCACCGGCGCATCCGCCACGGCGACGAACGCCAGGACCGTCAGTAGTTCGAAGAAGGTCAGCGGCGCGTCCCCCGCGGCCTCGAACTCGGCATCGACGATGTCGACGAACGGCTCGATCTCGTCCCACGCGTCAGCGATCGCCTCGTCGGCGATCGGCTCGCCGTCGATCATGATGCGCTCCGTGAAACGCTCCAGGTGCGGGCTGGTGAACAGCCCCGTGCGCAGATCGTGGGCACGCAGCAGGCTCTCGATCATGCGTGCCGTCGAGGTCTTGCCGTTCGTGCCAGTGATGTGGACGACGCGATAGGTGCGCTGCGGGTCGTCCAGGAAGGCGAGGATGCGCGCGGTGCGCTCCTTGCGCGGCTGCACCCAGCGCTCCCCCGCACGGTTCAGCAGCGCCTCGTAGACGGCGTCCGCTCGTTCCCTCTCGCTCATGCTCCGGCCTTTCCGCTCGCGACCGCAGTCGCATCGATCGTCACGATCACCGGGGCCTTCGTCGCACCGAGCGCACGCGCTCCCGAGCGGAAGACGCCGTCGCCGGGGCTTGTGACCTCATCGACCAGGGTCTCGAGGTCGTCGGTCGGCTGCACGGCGAAGGCGACCGCGAGCGTCTCCGCAGCGATCAGCTCTGCGTGGGCTTCCAGCGCGGCGGCGTCGTCGGGCGACGCGTTCAGTGCCAGGACGATGCGGTCGCTGACGTCGAGGCCCGCATTCTTCCGCGCCTCCTGGACCACACGGATCGCGTCGCGGGCGAGACCCTCGGCTTCGAGCTGCGGCGTGGTCTGCGTGTCGAGCAGCACGAACCCGCCCGAGGGCACGATCGCCAGCGCCTCGCCGGCCGGACGCCCCGTGGTCTCCAGCGCCAGGTCGTACTCGGCGGGCTCCAGGGCGATTCCGCCCGCGGTGACGACCCCGCTCTCCTCGGACCAGTCCCCCGCCTTGGCGGCCCTGATCACGGTCTGCACGTTCTTGCCGAGGCGCGGACCCGCGGCACGCGCATTCACGCTCAGGCGGTGCGTGATGCCGTATTCGACGGCGGTCGTGTCCTGCAGGGCGACGAGCTCGACCGACTTGACGTTGAGCTCCTCGCGCAGGATGTCCTCGAACTGCCCCAGCGTTCCGGCCAGCGGCGACACGACGGTCAGACGTGCCAGCGGGAGTCGCACGCGCAGCTTCTCCTTCTTGCGCAGAGCGTTGCCGACGCTCGAGAGCTCGCGCACCGCATCCATCGCGTCGCGGATCTCGTCGGCGGCCGGGAACTGCGTGTCATCCGGCCAGTCGGTCAGGTGCACACTGCGCCCGCCGGTGAGGCCCTGCCACACGCGCTCGCTGATCAGCGGCACGAGCGGTGCCGCGACGCGGGTGAGCGTCTCGAGCACCGTGTACAGCGTGTCGAATGCCTCGCGGCTCTTCGGGTCTTCGGTCACACCGACCCAGAAGCGGTCGCGCGAGCGACGGATGTACCAGTTCGTCAGCACCTCGGCGAAGTCCCGCAGGCGCGCCGATGCCGTGGTCGAGTCGAGCCCTTCCAGGTCCGCTCGAACCTCGCGCACGAGGTCACCGAGGCGAGCCAGGATGTAGCGGTCGAGCACGTCGGTGGAATCCGTGCGCCATTCGGCCTCGTAGCCGTCGGGGCCGGACGCGTTCGCGTAGGTGGCGAAGAAGTACCAGGAGTTCCACAGCGGCAGCAGGAACTCGCGGACGCCGGAGCGGATGCCCTCCTCCGTGACGGCGAGGTTGCCGCCGCGGAGCACCGAGCTCGACATCAGGAACCAGCGCATCGCGTCGGAGCCGTCGCGGTCGAGCACCTCCGACACGTCCGGGTAGTTGCGCAGCGACTTCGACATCTTGTACCCGTCGCTGCCCAGCACGATGCCGTGGCAGCTCACACCGGTGAACGCCGGGCGATCGAACAGTGCCGTCGACAGCACGTGCATGACGTAGAACCAGCCGCGGGTCTGGCCGATGTACTCGACGATGAAGTCCGCCGGCGCGTGCGAGTCGAACCACTCCTGGTTCTCGAACGGGTAGTGCACCTGGGCGTAGGGCATCGAACCCGAGTCGAACCACACGTCGAAGACGTCTTCGATCCGTCGCATCGTGCTCTTACCCGTGGGATCGTCGGGGTTCGGGCGCGTCAGGTCATCGATGTACGGGCGGTGCAAGTCGATCTCGCCCTCGGGGTTGCGCGGCAGCGTGCCGAAGTCGCGCTCCAGATCCTCCAGCGACCCGTAGGCGTCGACGCGCGGGTACTCCGGGTCGTCGCTCTTCCAGATCGGGATCGGCGAACCCCAGTAGCGGTTGCGGCTGATCGACCAGTCGCGCGCGCCCTCGAGCCACTTGCCGAACTGGCCGTGCTTCACGTTCTCGGGCACCCAGGTGATCTGCTCGTTGTTCGCGAGCATGTCATCCTTGATGTCCGTCACGCGGATGAACCAGCTCGACACCGCCTTGTAGATCAGCGGGTTCCGGCAGCGCCAGCAGTGCGGGTACGAGTGCTCGTAGCTCTGCAGACGGATCAGTCGGCCGTTCTCGCGGATCATGCGCACGAGCGGCGTGTTCGCGTCCATCCAGAGCTGGCCGGCGACGTCGGTGACGTTCGGGAGGAACTTCCCCCCGTCGTCGAGCGACAGGATCGTGGGGATGCCGGCGGCGCCCGCGACCCGCTGGTCGTCTTCACCGTAGGCCGGAGCCTGGTGGACGATGCCGGTGCCGTCGCTGACCGTGACATAGTCGTCGACCAGGATGCGCCAGGCGTTCTCGGTGCCGTAGGTCTCGGTGTCGGCGTAGTAGTCGAACAGGCGGTCGTAGGTGACGTCCTGCAGCTCGGCGCCGCGGACGGTGGCGTCGATCGCGGCGAGCGCATCCTCTGCACTCTCGTAGCCGAGGTCCTTGGCATAGCCGCCGACGAGCTCGCGGGCGAGCAGGTAGCGGTGTGCGGACGACTCGATCGCCGCATCCGTGGTTCCGGCGACCTGATGCACGTCGGCCGCGCCGAGGGGACCGGCGGGCAGCACGACGTACTCGATCTCCGGCCCCACGGCGAGCGCGAGGTTGGTCGGCAGGGTCCAGGGCGTGGTCGTCCAGGCGAGGGCGCGCACTCCCGTGAGACCGAGCGACTCGGCCTTGGCCCCGGTCAACGGGAAGGTCACCGTGACGGAGGGGTCCTGACGCATCTGGTACACGTCGTCGTCCATGCGCAGCTCGTGGGCGCTGAGGGGGGTCTCGTCGCGCCAGCAGTACGGCAGGACGCGGTAGCCCTCGTAGGCGAGGCCCTTGTCGTACAGGGTCTTGAACGCCCAGAGCACACTCTCCATGTACCCGAGGTCGAGCGTCTTGTAGCCGCGATCGAAGTCGACCCATCGCGCCTGACGGGTGACGTAGTCCTGCCATTCATGCGTGTAGGCGAGCACCGAGCTCTTCGCCTTCGCATTGAAGACGTCGATTCCCATCTCCTCGATCTCGGCCTTCTCGGTGATGCCGAGCTGCTTCATCGCCTCGAGCTCGGCCGGGAGACCGTGGGTGTCCCAGCCGAAGACCCGGTCGACCTTGTGGCCGGTCATGGTCTGGAAGCGCGGGAACACGTCCTTGGCGTAACCGGTGAGCAGGTGGCCGTAGTGGGGAAGGCCGTTCGCGAACGGCGGACCGTCGTAGAACACCCACTCCGGCGATCCCTCGCGCTGCTCGATCGAGGCGCGGAAGGTGTCGTCGTCCTTCCAGAACGCGAGCACCTCCTCCTCGATCTGCGGGAAGCGGGGGCTGGGCGCGACGGAATCGGCGGCGGGGCCGAAGGAGGAACGGGGGTAGGTCATCGTGTCTCGCAGTGGTCGTCGTGGCGGATGCTCCTGCGAGGACGACCCTCACGGACCGCGGTACCACCTCGCGTGCCACGCCTTGCGACGCGACCACTCTCACTGCGGCTGTGACGGGCCTGCCCCGCTCGGTTCTACTGAGCACTCCCCGAAGGATGCGCCGTTCTTCCGAGAGCTCCCCGGTGATGCCGGATCGATGCTCGTCCCTCCAGTGTACGCGGGTCCCGTGCGGTGGGCGGTCGCGCCGTTATGCGCTTGCTTCGGCCTTTCGCGCCTACCGCGGCCGAAATCGAAGGAATAGGCCGCGCGGAGCGCAGAAGGCCGCGGCAACAGCTATCCGGAAGAGACCGAGTCAACGGAGAGCCACGCGTTTGCGGGACGATTCGGCCTCGTGCAGCCCCTGCGCCACCGCACGCATGATCAGGTCCTGCACCATGGGCCAGTCGAACATCATCTGCGCGTACGAGACCCGGATGACGTGGTAACCCCTGAGCTTCAGCACCGCGTCGTGTCGGATGTCTTCGCTGCGTTGAGCACCGACATGATGCCCACCGTCGATCTGGATGACGAGGCGGCTGCCGATCAGAGCATCGACGCGATGCCCCGCGATCCAGATCTGAGCGCGCACCGGCACCCGGAGCCAGCGGATCCGCTCGCGGAGATACGTCTCCAACCCTGCATCCGAGAAAGGCACGGCGGTCGCGAGTATTCGACGTGCGGCCGGTCGCCAGGGGAGACCGTGGAGTTCCTCGATCGTCACGAGCGATCTGTTCAACGCGGACTCCCACGTGGCGAGCGCCTGTTCGAACGGTTCGCACTCCGCGATGTGCGCGAGCACGTTCTCGACCGGATCGACCAACGCGTCAGGGTGACGCTGGATGACCGGCGCTCCCCAGTGCACTTTGGCGCGGAGACCGCGTCGACTCGCAGAGTTCGTCCCGACCGCGACGTGCGGGATACCGCTCGGGTCATGCACCCAGAGCCCGAGGCGGTCGGCCTGCGTCCGACAGGTGAGCACCACCCCGTGTCGGGCTGCGCCCAGCAGGAGCGAGTCGGCCGTGGGCGAGGCGAGCCATCCACGGCGAGGGCGGGTGATGGTCCCGGCTCTGAGTGCAGCATCCACTGCCGTCCTACCGAACCCGAGATCAGCGACGCGAGCGGATCGCACGACACCACCGAGGTCGACGATTCGCTCCGTGAGTCCCTCTGCTGTTCGCCGCACCCGTCCAGTGTGAAGTTGATGACGCTCACTCTCCGAGCGCGAAAACGGCATCCGTGTACGACTTTGTGCTCTCGGGGCGGGTGGAGGAAGAGTAGAGCTCGCAGTTCCCCCGGCAATTCGCGCTCCCCTCGGCCGAGATCCTTGCGGGCGGCCGCACGGAGCGCAGAAGGCCGCGGCAACTGCGAGTCGAGAGCCGTCGGCGGTCCGTGGAAGACGGCCGAAGTGTGCGACTCGGGTGCGAATCTGCGATGCCGATGCCGATGCCGATGCCGGGGCTGTGTCGGTGCCAGGCCATAGCCTCGAGGGATGGCCCGCACCGCAGAGTCCCCCGCACCGCCCCGCATCAGCGATCCCGACCTGCCCCGGGAGTTCGAGCCCGCATCCCCCGCGCGCAGCGCCGACATCGTCGCCGCGAGTCTCGATCTCCACGGAACAGTCGACCTCGCCTACGCCACACTCGAGCAGTGCACCGTGTCGGCAGATGCCGAGGCGGTCGACCTCACCGGCGCGACGGTGGTCGACGTCGAGATGTCCGGGGCACGGGTCGCCTCCCTGCGTATGCGTGACGCCGGGGTACGAAGACTGCGGATCAGCGGCGGCCGCATCGGCACCCTCGACCTCAGCGAGGCGCGCATCTCGGAACTCGAGCTGCGCGATGTGCGGATCGACTACCTCAATCTCGGCGCCGCGAAGGTGACTGACCTCGAGATCTCCGGCTGCGCGATCCGCACGATCGACATGCCCCAGGCCGAGCTCACCCGCGTCCGGTTCAGCGCCACGACCAGCGATGAGGTCGACCCGCGGGGCATGCGCGCCAAAGACGTCGACCTGCGCGGCCTCGATGCGATGACCTACCTCGACACCAACAGCCTCCGCGGGACCACGCTCTCGTCGTTCCAGGTGCAGCAGCTGGCACCGGTGATCGCGGCGGGTCTGGGCATCCAGATCAAGGACTGACGGGACCGCTCGCCGCCAGCAGCTCCTGTGTGAACGGATGCTGCGGCGCCGCGAACACGTCGGCGGTCGCGCCCTGCTCGACGATCCGGCCGTCCTGCATGACGAGCACCTCGTCGGCGACGGCCCCGACCACATCGAGATCGTGCGAGACGAGGATCATCGTCAGCTGCCGCTCGCGCTGCAGTCGGGCCAGCAGCTGCAGCACGCGTTCACGTACCGAGGGATCGAGCGCTGAGACGGGTTCGTCGAGGACCAGCACCTCGGGATCGGCGGCGAGCGCCCTGGCGATCGCCGCACGCTGACGCTGTCCGCCGGAGAATGCACGGGGACGACGGTCGGCGAGCTCGGCTGCAAGGCCGACCTCAGCCATCAGTTCGACGACTCGCTCGGCCCTTCTGCCCCGTGGCACGCCGGCCGCCTCGAGCCCCTCGCGCAGGGAGCGGCCGATCGTCCATCGAGGGTCGAATGCGCCGAGCGGATTCTGATGCACGAGCTGCACCCGCGGCGCGCCGATCCAGCGCAGCGAGCCGGTGTCCGGCTGCTCGACACCGACGATCATTCGTGCCAGAGTCGTCTTCCCCGATCCGGACTCCCCCACGACGCCGAGCGTCTGCCCTGCCGTAACGGTGAAGGAGGCGCCTGTGACCGCCGGCACCGCGTCGAAGCTCTTCGAGAGTCCGTCCGCGACCAGCACCGGCAGGGAGTCCGACTCCACGGCCGCACGAGGTTCGTGGATTGTCGCCGCGATCAGCTGACGCGTGTACTCGTGCTGCGGGTTCTCCAGCACCTCGGCCACCGTGCCGGACTCGACCACCCGACCGCCCTTCATGACCAGCACCCGATCCGCGAGTCGTCGGACGGCCGCGAAGTCGTGGCTGATGAAGACGAGCGCCGTCCCCGCATCCGTGATCTCGCGCAACAGAGCGAGGATCCGTGCCTGCACGGTGGCATCGAGCGCGGTCGTCGGCTCGTCGGCCACCAGGACCACGGGGGCCGCGGCGATCGCGGAGGCGATCAGCGCCCGCTGCCGGAGCCCACCCGAGAGCTCGTGCGCATACTGCCGGGCGCGACGCTCCGCATCGGGCATCCACACGCGCCGCAGCAGTTCCCGCACCCGGGAATCGAGCGCCGCCCTGCCCCGCGCGAGGTCGTGCAGGCGCAAGGGCTCCGCCACCTCCGCACCGATGCGGCGGAGCGGGTCGAGCGAGACCAGGGCATCCTGCGAGACGAGGCCGATGCCGGAGCCGCGGAGTCCCCGCCAGCCGTGCTCGGAGAGCGTCGCCGCATCCCGCCCGTCGACGGTGAGGGTGTCGACCGTCACCGTCGCCTCCGACGGCGTGAGCCCGAGGAGTGCGCGCGCGGTGAGGGTCTTGCCCGCACCCGACTCCCCGACGATCGCGACGCACTCCCCCGGCTCGACCGCGAACCCGACGCCGTCGACCACCGGCTCCGCGCCGAACGCGATCCGCAGTCCCCGCACCTCCAGCGCACTCACGACGTCCGCCCTTCTGCGCGTGCCCGCAGGATGCGCCCGATGACGGTCGCCGAGATGACGGTGAGGGTGATGGCGATTCCGGGGAAGACCGCGATCCACCATGCCTGTCCGAGCACGTTGCGTCCTCCGGCGAGCATCAGCCCCCATTCGGGCGTCGGCTCGGACGGCCCGAGGCCGAGGAAGCTGAGGCCCGCTGCGGCCAGGATGCTCGACCCGATGCCGATCGTCGCGAGCACGCTCAGCGCTCCGAGCACACCGGGGACGACGTGACGTGTGAACGCTGTCACCCTCGGCACGCCCAGGATGCGCGCGGCTTCGACGTGCTCGGCGACCCGCAGCGTCTGCGTCTGCACGCGGGCGAGCCGGATGTACACGGGCACCGCGGCGAGCGTGATCGCGATCGCGATGTTCACCGGCCCCGGTCCGAGCACCGCGACCACTACCAGAGCGACGAGGAACTCGGGAAAAGCCATCAGCACGTCGTTCACCCGCATCACGGTGGTGTCGACCGCCCGGGGCGCGACCCCGGCGAGAGCACCGACGACGAGGCCGACCGCCAGCGCGACCGCCGTGGCGAGAAACCCGATTCCCAGCGAGCGCCCAGCCCCGTAGATGACGCGTGAGTAGACGTCGCGCCCGCTCTGGTCGGTGCCGAAGAGGTGCTCGGCACTCGGCGGGAGCAGCGCCGAGCGCACGTCGGTCTGCAGCGGATCGTGGGTCGCGAGCACGCCGGGGAAGACGGCGGCGAAGACGATCACGGCGAGCACTGCCGCGGCCGCCCACAGCAGCGCGCGCTGTGCGCGCTTCATCGGACGCCTCCGGATCGGGCCGCTCGGACGCGCGGATCGATCAGCGGGTGCACGAGCTCGACGACGAGGTTCACGACGACGAATACGAGTGCACTCAGGAGGATGATGCCGGTGATGACCGGAAGGTCCCGGTCGCTGATCGCGGCGAGCGTGACGCGACCGAGTCCCGGCCGGGCGAAGACGGTCTCGACGAGCACGGCCCCACCGAGCACGGAACCGGTGAGGTACGCGGCGAGCGTGATCGCGGAGGCCGCGCCATGACGCAGTCCATGCCGCACGGTGAACCACGAGGGGCTCGCGCCCCGCGCACGCACGGTCTCGGCGAACGGCATCCGCTCCGCCTGTATCAGGCCGTCCCGCAGCACCTGACTCAGCAACGCCGCGACCGGAAGGGCGAGGGTGATCGCCGGCAGCACGAGAGTGGCCGGATTCCGCGCCCCCGAGACCGGGAACCAGCCCAAGCCGAAGGCGAAGACGCTGAGCAGGATGAGCCCGATCCAGAACACGGGCGACGACAGCACGACCAGTTCGATGCCCGCGGCGACGGTCCGAGCCACCTGGCCGCGCACGAGCACCGCGACGGCGAGCGCCAGCACCAGGGCGATGAGGAGCGCGAGCACCGAGAGCTGCAGGGTCGCGCCGAGCTGCCGGCCGATGACCTCGGACACCGGCATCCGCAGCTGGTACGACTCGCCCAGGTCTCCGCGGGCCAGCTGCCCGATGAAGCCGAGGTACTGCTCGAACGGCGGCCGATCCAGCCCGAGGTCGGCGCGGATCCCGTCTTTCACCGCCTCGCTGACCTGCGCCTGGGGACCGAGCATCACCGACACGGGATCACCCGGGATCACCCGGAACGCGAGGAAAGCGACGGTCGCGGCACCCCACAGCACGATGACGACGGATGCAGCGAGGCCGACGATGCGGACGAGAGCAGCCTTCACCACCCCTGCCCTCCGCTCAGCCGGCGGTTCAGCCGACGGTCACATCGTAGAACAGCGGCCGACCGTAGAGGTCGTACTGCAGTCCCTCGACGCGCTCGCCGACGGCGGTGATCGCCGACGGGCTGTACAGCGGCACGATGGCGGTGTGCTTGGCGTTCCACTGCTGCAGCTGCGCGTAGAGCTCGTCGCGCTCGCCCTGGTCGCTGCTGGCCACAGCCTGCTCCAGGAGTGCGTCGATCTCGGGGTCGCTCACCTGCGACGCGTTCTGGACGCCGTCCGTGTGCAGGTGGCTGCGCAGCAGATCGGGGTCGACTCCCGAGAAGCCCCAGTCGGTGAGGTCGAACGTCTTGGGCTCGTACTGCTCGTTGTAGGCGCCCGGCTCGAGCACCTCGCGCTTCACCTCGAAGCCGATCCCCTTGAGGTCGGACTGGATCGCGTTGGCGAGCGCCGCGCGGTCGTCGGGAACCGGGGTCCAGGCGATCCAGCGCACCGACAGCCGCTCGCCGTCCTTCATGCGGATGCCGTCGGCGTCGCGCTCGGTCCATCCGGCTTCGTCGAGCAGCGCATTCGCGGCGTCCTGATCGAACGGCCAGCTGCCCTCGAGCGAGGCGTCATAACCCGGGGTCGTCGAGCCGAGGATGCTCCATGCACGCGGGAACTGTCCGAAGTAGATCTCCTCGACCGCCGCGTCGATGTCGATGCCGCGGGCGAAAGCCTGACGCACCTTCTCATCGGCGAAGACGCCGTACTTCTCGTTGAGGTACAGCGAGTACGGCAGGCCGGGGTACTCGATCGAGTCGACCGTGACGCCGTCGCCAAGGTCCTTCGCGAGGTTCGGCGGGATGTTGCTGGCGAGATCGGCCTCACCGCTGGTCACCACGCCCGTGCGCACCGACGCCTCGGGCTGGATCTCGACGCGCAGCGTCTCGAACTTCGGAGCCTTCGTGTCGTGCGGGCCCCAGGCGTAGTCATCGTTGCGGGTGTACACGAGCTCCTGGTCGGGCGTGTACTCGGTCAGCTCGAACGGACCGGTGCCCACGGTGATGCCGGGGCCGCCCGCCTTGAGCTTGTCGCCCGACTCCTCGAGCACGGCGGGCGAGTAGAACCCGAGCTGCGGCGTGCTGGCCGCCTGCAGGAAGGGTGCGTACGGCTGGGTGAAGGAGACCTTCACCGTGTGGTCGTCGATGACCTCGGTGCCCTCGTAGAAGGCCGCACCGAGCATGCTGGCCGCCTGGGCCGAGACCGTCGCGGGGTCGACGATGCGGTCGAAGTTCGCCTTGACCGCCGCCGCGTCGAAGGGCTCGCCGTCGGTGAACGTCACGTCATCGCGAAGGGTGAAGGTGTACTCGGTGCTGTCCGGCGAGACCTCCCACTCCTTCGCGAGCCACGGTGTGAACGTGCCGTCGTTCTCCTGGAAGACGAGCGAGTCGAGCACCGCCCGCTGCACCATGCCCGAGACATCGAGCTGGCTGATCTGCGGGTCCATGTGCCCGGCCGACAGGTTCGCGCCCTCGATCGACCACACGAGTTCTCCGTCACCCTCCCCCTCCGAGGCAGGAGCAGCGCAGGCGCTCAGCACCAGGGCGGTGGCGGCGGCGAGCGCGGCGAAGGGCAGGAGACGACGCACGGGGTTTGCGGGCATGACGATCCTCAGAACGAACGGGGCGGGATGCGTCCATTCTACGGCGGATTGTTGGACTGGGTCGATCTGTGTGTCCCCGCGGCTCTCGGGCTCCTCACTCCCCGTCGAACACAATGCGATGCCGGTCGGCGGGCGAGACGATCTCGTCCTCTGTACGCGTCTCATCGTGCGCGATGACGGTGAGACTCAGGCTCTGCACGCGAGGCCGGGGCACACCCACCAGGCGTGCTTCCACGCGCAGGTCCGCACTCGCTCCGGCGATCCGCCAGCGCAGCTCGGCCTCGGTGGCGGCTGCGATCACCCGCTCGGCGAACGGCTTCTGAACGGGGTGCATGCCGCCGATCGTGGCGATGTGCGCCGCGAGGCGGGAATCGCGGATGTCCGGCGGCACATCGTCGAGGACGTGGTCGGCCAGGCCCGGATACTCGGCGGCGGATCGGCCCTCTCGGATGGCGGCATCGATCGCCCGGGCCGCGGTCACGGTCTCCGGCCACGGGCGCACCACGGCCGACGGCGCGTCGGCCGTGTCGAGCGCGTCCTGCAGTGCGGCACCGGCCACACGCCGCGCACCGAACTCGTCCGAGTTCCCGAACGCCACCACGCCGATGCCGGTCGCCGCATGCCAGCGCATGTGGGCGGAGAAGCCCGGAAGGCCCCCGGAGTGCTGCACGATGCGGCCGAACCGCCGGTCCTGCTCCACGAAGAGTCCGTACCCGTAGCCGGCGCCGGCGAGGTCGCGTCCGTCGAACATCCCCGATGGCACGTCGATGGGTGTCCGCGGCTGCTGCATCTCCCTCCGCGAGGAGGGAGCGAGCACGTGCGGCGCGTGCGGATCGTCGGTGAAGGCCGAACCGAGGAACCACATCCAGGTGGCGATGTCGTCCACGGTGCTGAACATGCTTCCGATGCAGCCGAGAGCGCCGGTGCGCACGTAGGGCTCGGGGTGGAAGGTCGCGCCGTCGTCGAAGGTGCGGAAGCCACCGGCGAGGGTGTCGCGCGCATAGCCGTCGGCCGAATGGGCGGTGCGCGTCAGTCCCAGCGGCTCCAGCAGGGTCTCCCGCACCACGTCCTCGACAGCTCGTCCGGTGACGGCCTCGACCGCCGCGCCGACCAGCGACTGCCCGAGATTGGAGTACTGGTATGTGGTTCCGGGCGCGGCGGCGAGCAGCATCCCTTCGGAGAACAGCGCGGCGATCTCCGAACGGGAGTCCCCCAGGTGGCGGTCGACCCAGGCGTTGTCCTCGCCGAGCCCCGATCTGTTGGACAGCAGCATGTCTCCGGTGAGCACGGCATCGGCGCCCCTGTGCCTGGCGCGCACGGCGGGGAGATACTCCGTGATCGGGGCATGGAGATCGAGGGCACCGCTGTCGCGCAGCGCGAGTGCTGTCGCGGCGAGAAAGCTCTTCGACATCGAGGCGATCCGGAACACGGTGCCCCGACTCGTCGTCGAGTCGTCGGCGCGCGGGTGTCCGTGAGTGCGGACACCTCGCACCTCCCCGCGCTCGCACAGGGCGACGATCGATGCCGGGGCGGTCCGACGCGCCCTCTCGTCCCGCCCGTGCCGGAGGGCACGGGCTACCGCCGTCGCCGTCACCGGCGTCGTCGCGAGCGGAGGGGTCGCCCTGTTCACGCGCGCCCTCCGACCAGGACCTCGTCCGCGAACGCCTCGACGAGAGCACGGCTGACCTCGGTGTTGTGCGCGTCGACCTCCTCGGCGGAGGCGATGAGGCGCGCCAACGATCGTCCTTCTCCGCGCAGGGCGGCGTCGTCCCAGCGGGCGAGATCGGCAGCCGAGGCCTCGGGGTGGAACTGCACACCGCGCACGTGCCGCCCCAGGCGGAAGGCCTGGATCTCGATCGCGTCGCTGGATGCGAGCAGCACCGCCCGCGGAGGCAGACGGGTGATCATGTCCTGGTGGTTCTCGATCATCGGGGCACCGTCGCCGAGCGTCGCGATCACCGCATCCTCCCGGCCGGACGGGGTCGGACGGATGGGCGTCGCCCCGCGCTCGACGGGACCGGTCTTCGCCTTCACCTCGCCGCCGGCGACGTACGCGAGCACCTGCGCGCCCAGACAGATGCCGAACGTCGGGAGGTCGCGGTCGATGGCCTCGGCGGCGAGCGCGCGCTCGGCCACGAGCCAGGGTGCACGATCGTCCTCGTCCGGCATCAGTCCGCCGCCGAGGAGCACCAGCCCGGAATAGCCGTCGAGAGTGACGGGGAGCTCCTCCTCGGCGCCCACCACGGCGTCGATCGCGATGCCGCGATCGACGAGCCAGTCCCCGAGGCGTCGTGGTCCGGAACTCGCCGAGTTGATGACGACGAGCACGCGCGGGCTCACAGCGCTCCCTCCCGCGTCGACACATCGACGGCGGGCACCAGCGCGACGGTGGCGGGCGGTGCCGCCCGCCCCGCCAGGAAGGGCTCGTGGTCGCGATCGGAAGCCTCGAGGACCCGGAGCACGTTCTCGTGCGCGAGGGCGGCGAGGTCGGCCTCCGACCATCCCCGCGCTCGCAGCTCTGCGAACAGCGCCGGGTAGCCGGAGACGTCGGCGAGCCCGTCCGGCATCACGTCGGTGCCGTCGTAGTCCGCGCCGATGCCGACGGCGTGCGGTCCGGCGACCCGTCGGATGTGGTCGAGGTGATCGGCGACGTCGCCGACGCCCACGACCGGCGCATCACCCTCGCCGCCGGCCTCCCACCAGTCGCGGCGGGCCTGCGAGACGAACGTGGGCACGAAAGCGACCATCACCACTCCGCCCTGGGCTCCGATCGTGGCGAGCACGTCGTCGGGGACGTTGCGCGGGTGATCGCAGAGGGCGAGAGCACCGGAGTGGCTCACCATCACGGGGCGGGTGGTCTCCTCGAGGGCGTGACGCATGGTGGTCGGGGCCACGTGGGAGAGATCGATGAGGACACCGATGCGGTTCATCTCGCGCACCACCTCGCGGCCCCATGCACTGAGACCGTCGTGATGCGCGTCGTCGGTCGCGGAGTCGGCCCAGGCGGTCGTCCGCGACCAGGTGAGCGTCATGTACCTCGCGCCCAGACGGGCGTACTGGCGCAGCACCGCGAGCGAACCGCCGAGCTGGCCGCCGCCTTCGATGCCGATGAGCGAGGCGATCCGTCCCTCCGCCATCGCCTGGCGCACATCCGCAGCGGTCCGCGCGAAGGCGAGGCGCTCGGGATGCGCGTCGACCAGGCGGTGCACGAAGTCGATCTGCTCCAGCGTTCCGACGACCTGTTCTGCGCCCTGCAGCACCGGATCGACCCATACCGACCAGAACTGTCCGGCCACCCCGCCGATCGCGAGCCGGGGAAGGTCGGTCTGCGTCGACGGCACGCCGTCCGCGAGCTCCTCCACCCCGTACCCGAGCAGGGTCCTGCTCGCCCATGCCAGGTCGTTGTGTCCGTCGATCACCCTGTCGAGCATCCGCCGTGCCCCTCTCTCAATCCTCGCGCGCGTCAAGCGCCGCGTTCATCCGCGCGGTCAGGTCATGGTCGATGGCCCGCTCCGCGCCGTCGAGCTGCGCCACCGGCACCGCGCCGCGCGTGCTGGAGCACAGCCACAGCGCATCCGCCCGATCCAGATCGTCGCGTATGAGCACCCCGATCCGCGTCGGGACGTCGGTGATTCCCGAGAATGCATCGGCCTGGGTCGTTCCGGGGAGGACGCCGAGCTCGGCGGGTGGTGTGACGAGCTCGCCGTCGATGCGGGCGATCAGCGTCGAGCGCGGGCCTTCGAGCACGAATCCGTCTCCGCTCACGAAGATCACGTCATCGGCGCCGCGCCGGGCCGCCTCCCGGAGAGCGGCCTGATTCACCGCGTAGGCGAGCGACTTCGCTCCCTGCAGCAGCCAGGGAGCGGTCTGCATCGCATCGTGCCGGTAGCCGCGATCCAGCACGACGGCGCGGACGCCGCGGACCCGCACGCCGGAGGGGTCGCTGCCGGCGAACCCGAGCACCCATCCGGTCGGCCCTGCCGGGTCGAATTCGTCGCCCCGGGTCATGACGAACTTGACGGACGCGATCTCCCCCTCCTCCAGCGCTCCGGGAAGGGACACCTCCGCGGCCGCCCGCAGCACGGCGGCTCGCCACAGGTCGCGCCGGGGCGCGGGCAGCTCCATCAACGCCGCCGAGCGTTCGAGCCGCGTCAGATGGGCTTCGAGCGCCTGCGGCCTGCCGCCGCGGACCACGGCCGTCTCGAACACGCCGTCGCCGCGATTGACGCCGAGGTCGGTCGCCCTGACGATCGGCTCACGCGGGTCGATCGGGTGGATGCTCTCCTCGACGGCGGACGTGCCCGACAGGTCGAGGCGAAACAGCAGCAGCGCACGCATGATGGTCCTCTCCGGGACGGGCGTCTCACCCATGCGTGAGCGCGGGGTCACGGACGGCGGATTCGGCGGAATCCCAGGTGCGAGAAGCGGCCCGCTCGATCCGCTCCACGAGCACGTCGTGGCCGATGCCCGCTCCGCGAGGAACCTGCACCCTGCCCTCCACCGCGGTGACGGGTGGGGCGATGATGTCGTCGACGTAGTACTTGTCGGAGCCGGAGACATCCGACGGGAGCAGGAACCCGGGCAGTGCCGAGATCGCGACGTTCGCCGCTCGACCGATCCCGAACTCGTGCATGCCCCCGCACCAGACGGGGACGCCGGCGTCGACGGCGAGGTCGTGCGCCGCCTTCGCGACGGTGAGTCCCCCCATCCGCGACACCTTGATGTTGAGGATGCGCGCGGCGGAGAGCCTGATCATCGTGCGCAGATCGCCGAGCCCGACGACGGACTCGTCCAGACACACCGCCGTTCCGATGCGGGCCTGGAGCGTCGCGTGCGCCACCATCTCCCGCGGGGCGAACGGCTGCTCGATCATCGTCAGACCGAGCGCGTCGAGCTGTGTGAACACGGCGGCGGAGTCGTCGTCGTCGGGATACGCGCCGTTCGCGTCGACGTGGAGGTCGAGGTCGGGGTGCGCGTCGCGTACCGCTCGCACCGGCTCCACGTCCCACCCGGGGGCGATCTTGAGCTTCACGCGCGGATAACCGGCTGCACGCTGCAGCTCCACCTGGGCCAGGAGCTCGTCGATCGACGGCTCGATGCCGAGCGAGACTCCCGCCACGACCTCGTCGCGGGTGCCGCCCAGCGCCGTCGCGAGGGCGATTCCCCGGCGGCGGGCGAAGAGATCCCACACCGCGCCGGAGAAGCCGGCTCTGGCGAACTCGTTGCCGCGCACCCGCGCCCACGTCCTCTCCAGGTCGGCGGGCTCCTCGCCCTCTGCACCGACGAGGGCCGGTACGAGGTAGCGGGTGGCGATCTCCCACGCCGTCGTGGTCGTCTCCGCGCCGAAGTACGGGTCGCTGGGCGCGGCGATCTCTCCCCAGCCACGGCGGCCTTCCTCGTCGGTGGCCTCGACGAGGATGTGCTCGATTCCCGACTTGCGATGCGAGCTGGTCTCGAAGCTGTGCCGCAGTTCCTGCCGCAGCGCGAACAGACGGATGCGGGTGATCCTCACGCCTCCGCCTCCTCGTCGACCTCGGGTCGCGAGGGATCCGAGCTGTAGAGGCCCAGTCGCGCGACGAGCCGATCGCGCTCAGCCAGGCGGCGGCGGGCTCCCTTCGCGCTCGCCGTCGTGAGCGCACTCAACAGGTGGCAGACGGCCGCGACCGGGGTGGGCGAGTCCGCGTAGGACGCCGACCCGGTGCGCACGCGGATGAGCGACGTCGCGAGCGGTGCCAGCGGGGCGTCCTCGCTGTCGGTGATCACCACGAGCTGCCCGCCCGCCTCCCGGAACAGCTGGCCGAGCCGCACGGTCTCCTCCCGGTAGCGCCGGAGGGAGAAAGCGATGAGCACGTCCGAGGCCCGCACATCGGTCAGCACGGTCAACGGCTGCAGCGCATGCCCGTCGACGAGGAAGACGTTGGACAGCGTCGCGGACAGGTCGGCGTTGAGCAGCTGCGCGTAGGCGGCCGCCTTTCCCTCACCGGCGACGTAGCGTCGTCGTGCGCCCAGCAGCAGCGCCGCGGCCTGCGGCACCTGGGCCGAGGTGCTCAACTCTTCGAAAGTGAGCGCGAGCGTGCGCAACTCGGTCTCGATGATGCGCGCCTGGATGCTCTCCGCCGAGAGATTGGTCCGGATGCGCTCGCCGAAGCGGTCCCGCGGCGAGACGAGCTCGCGATCCTCGTGCTGCTGGTCGCTCATGCGATGGCCTCCCCTGATGTCGCGCGGTAGACCGCGGTGTGCTCGTCGACGCGGGAGGCCGCGACGAGCACGTCGCCTCGCCGGAACACCTCCGTCATCGCACTCTCCAGCTGCCGACGCAGCGCCGACCGCTCGCCGGGCACGAGCTCATCCGCACGCGCGGGGATCGCGATCCAGTCGGCGTCGCCGGCGTGCACGACGCGCCCCCAGTCCTCCCTGCCCAGTCCTGTCGGAACGCCCGATCGCGGCACCCGGGGCACGGTCGCGGTCAGATCCCAGGAGACCACGAGCCGGTCGGTGTCGGGCCGGGCGTAGTAGTCGCGTTCGAACGCGATGCCGACCGCACCGAGGGAGCTGAGGTTGAAGTGCGCGTTCCGCGCCAGCAGCGGATCGAAGGTCCAGCGCATGGACTGCTGCCCCCACCGGAGCGCGACGTCGCGTTGGGCGAGCTTGAGTGCCTGACCGACCCCGCGGCCCTGCTGCGCGGCATCGACCGCGGCGGCCTGCGAGTAGTGGAAGTGGGTCCCGCTCGCATCGCAGCCCGCGAAGCCGTAGGCGAAGCCGATGAGCCCACCATCGTCAGCGAAGGCCCCCACCGCGGATCCCCCGTTACGGGCGAGCGCGGTGAGCAGATTGGCGTTGAGCGCGTACTCCTGCTCGGTGTACGCGAAGACGCGCGCGTAGAGTGCCGCCGCCTCACGGAACTCGGAGTACTGGGTCAGTTCGCGGCAGTCGTAACCGACGCCCGCGTCGGCGGCCACCGAAGAGTGAGGCACGATACGTTTCCTAAGATCGAACGAGTGATGCAGCTGGGAGCGATGTTATCGGCGGGTTGCACGTCAATCAAGAGGCAGATACGGTTCGTAACTGTGACCACTTTCCCGGCAGCTCCCGGAGCGGACCACCCTTCAGACGACATCATCGCACTCGTGCGCGAACTTGTGACCTGCGAGTCGCCCACCCGCGATGTCGTCGCGAGCCGCACCATCGCCGATCTCCTGACCGGATGGTTCGAGGGCGTCGGCGGGGAGGTCCGTCAGGAGCCGACCGCCGCGGGAACGGATCTCGTCATCGACGTCGCCGGAGCCGGCGATCCGTACCTCCTCATCGGTCACACCGACACCGTGTGGCCGGAGGGCACCCTCGACGGCACACTGCCCTGGTCCCAGCAGGGCGACATCGTGCGCGGGCCCGGCGCCTACGACATGAAGGCCGGGATCGTGGTCATGCTCGAGGCCTTGCGGCGACTTCAGCCGCTCCCCCGCGAACGCCGGAGAGCCGTGCGCATCGTCCTGGTCGCCGACGAGGAGGTCGGCTCGCCCGAGTCCGGCCCCCTGCTCACCGAACGCGCACGCGGAGCCGTCGCCGCCATCGGATTCGAATCGCCGCATCCGGACGGCGCCCTCAAGGTCGGCAGGCGCGGGAGTGCACGGCTCAGGATCGCGGTCACCGGGCGCGCCGCACACGCCGCCCTCGACCCCGAGCACGGCGTGTCCGCCGTGGACGAGCTCGTCGATCAGTTGCTGCG
Source organism: Microbacterium sp. B19(2022) (assembly GCF_012030385.1). Classification (NCBI taxonomy): domain Bacteria; kingdom Bacillati; phylum Actinomycetota; class Actinomycetes; order Micrococcales; family Microbacteriaceae; genus Microbacterium; species Microbacterium sp. B19(2022). The sequence goes on along the minus strand of NZ_JAAUVO010000005.1, from coordinate 211,729 downwards.
CGTGCGGGAGATCGTCGCGGATCCCGCCTTGCCGGGGCCCGTGCTCTGCAATGTCGGGACGATCTCCGGCGGGGCTCGCGCCAATGTGATCCCCGCGCAGGCGCAGGCGGAGATCGGTCTCCGCTTCACCGATCCGGTCACCGAGGAGCGCGTGATGCGGGCACTCGCCGCGCTGCCGCCCGTCCGCACCGGTGCGGAGATCGTCGTCGAGACCCTGAGCTCCCGCCCTGCCTGGGCCGCCTCCGCGCAGGACGCCGCGCTGGTGGCGGCCATCGAGCGGTCCGCCGCCGGCGTCGGGCAGCACGTCGAGGGACGTCCGGCGGCCGGCGCGGGGGACACCAATCTTCTCGGCGCCCTCGGGCTGCCGACGGTCGACGGATTCGGACCCCGCGGGGGCGGCGCGCATGCGGAGGACGAGCACTTCCTGCGCTCCTCCCTCGGCGAGCGCATCGAGCTCCTGCGTGCCGTACTCACCCTGCCCGCGGAGTGAGGATACGATTCCCGTTTGTGCCCTGATCACGATGATCCGAGGGATACGTTCCGGATCTCGGGACGGGAATACTGCCTCATCGAACCCCCTTCGCGTGGGGCGCATCCTTGCATCCGCATGTTTCCGCGCTGTTACACGCGGAAAGCAACCTGCGCCCAGATGCCGACTTGCGAAAAATCTTCGACGATACGCAACGAATCCCTTGACCCAGGGGCAGACTTCCGCTTGCATGGTCTCCACCGACCCGGCTTCATCGTGGATCCGGGCGGCGCCCGAAGGGACTTCTTCTATGCGTCTTGCCCCCCGCTCCAGAACAGCACGAAGTCTGACCGCCGCTGCGATCGCCTCCGCGCTGCTCATCGCTGCTCCCGCCGGTGCCGCTCAGGCGCAGTCCGTGAGTGCCGCGACCGAATCCCCCGCCTCCGAGACCACGTTGCGCATCGCGACGTCGGGCTTCGTCGACACGTTCAACCCGTTCATCTCGATCTACCTGACGCCGACGAACATCATCCGCTACGTGTACGAGTCCCTCGTGCAGAACGACGCCGAAGACGGCTCCCCCACCAAGGGCCTCGCCGACTCCTGGGATGCCACCGACGGCGGTCAGACCTGGACCTTCACCCTGCAGGATGACCTGAAGTGGTCGGACGGCGAGCCGATCACCTCGGCCGACGTGAAGTACACCTACGACCAGATGATGACCGTGCCGGCCCTCGGAACCGCGAACGGCAACCTCGTCTCCAACTTCGACTCGGTCGAGACCCCCGATGACAAGACCGTGGTGATCTCGCTCAAGACGCCGCAGGCACCCAACCCCGGCTCCGAGATCCCGATCGTCCCGCAGCACATCTGGGAGGCGGTCGACGACCCGACCACGTTCGCGAACGACTCCGAGGTGGTCGGCTCCGGCCCCTTCGTCCTGGACAGCTACTCGGCGAACCAGTCGATCGTGCTCAAGGCGAACAAGAACTTCTGGCGCGGCGCCCCCAAGATCGACGCGATCCAGTACGTGTACTACACGAACTCGGACGCCCAGGTGCAGGCGCTGAAGGCCGGTGACGTCGACCTCGTCTCGGGTCTCACCCCGACGCAGTTCGAGGCGCTCGACGGCGTCGAGGGCATCACGACCCATTCCGGGATCGGCCGCCGCTATCACTCGATCAGCATCAACCTGGGCCAGCAGACCCGCGAGAACGTGCCCTACGGCACCGGCAACGCGGCGCTGAAGGACCTCGAGGTCCGCCAGGCGATCCGCCTCGGCACCGACACGGAGACGCTGCTCGACAAGGTGCTCTCCGGCGAGGGCGTGCAGGCCACCAGCTTCATCCCCGCGTCCTTCCCGAAGTGGCACCTGTCGGACGACGACGAGGTGATCGTCGGATTCGCCCCCGACTCAGCGAAGGCGAAGCTCGACGACGCAGGGTGGGTGCCTGCTGCCGACGGCATCCGGGAGAAGGACGGACAGCGTCTGAGCCTGCGCCTCCTCACGGACGCAGACGACTCGAACGAGCAGTCCATCGCCGAGTTCTTCGTCCCGTGGATGAAGGACATCGGGATCGAGATCGCCGTCGAGTCGACCGACTCGGACACCATCAGCGCGAAGGCCACGTCAGGCGACTACGACCTGTACTTCAGCGGATGGTCGGTCAACCCCGACCCCGACTACCAGCTCGGCATCAACACCTGCATGAACCTGCCCACGGCGACCGACGGCACCGGCGGCACCACACAGGACGGCTACTGCAACCCCGAGTTCGACGAGCTGTACGCTCAGCAGCGCTCGGAGACCGACGAGGAGAAGCGCCAGGAGATCGTGCACGACATGCTGGCGCTGAACTACACCGACACGGCACAGGTCGCCACCTGGTACGCCAACTCGCTCGAGGCCTACCGCTCCGACCGCTTCACCGGCTTCACCCTGCAGCCCAAGGACGGCGGCATCATCGCGAACCAGGCCGGCTACTGGGGCTACCTCACGGTCGAGCCCGTCGAGGGCGCGACCGCCAGCGGCACCGGCACGAACACCGGACTCATCATCGGAGGCATCGTGGTGGGAGTGGTCCTCATCGGAGGGCTCGTCTTCTTCCTGATCCGTCGTCGCAACATCGCCGACGTCGAATGAGCCCAGCGAGACGCCGCGGGCGGCGGACGTCCGTCCCCGCGGCGTCTCCCGGTCCGCTGTAAGGAGACTCCATGTCGAACGCGGTTCCCCCATCCACATCCGCCATCGCCACCAGCGCCGCAGCCGAGGAGCAGCCGCGCGGCCTCGGCGGCCTCCGCTACTTCCTGGTCAAGCTGGGCGGCGCGGCCATCAGCATGGCGATGGTCATCCTCCTCGGATTCTTCGCCTTCAAGATCCTGCCGGGAGACCCGGTCGCATCGATCGCGCGCGAGCGCGGCATGAGTGCCGAGCAGGTAGCGCAGCTGCGCGAGCAGCTCGGCCTGAACAAGCCCCTGTGGCAGCAGTTCTTCGACTACCTCGGCAACGTCTTCACCCTGAACTTCGGGACGAGCTACGTCTACCGCACCTCGGTCTCCGAACTCATCGGCATGTACTTCTGGAACACGATCCTCCTCACCGGTACCGCGGCGATCATCGCCATCGCCCTCGGCCTGTGGCTCGGGCAGAAGGCCGCGTGGAAGCACGGCTCCACGTTCGACCGCATCGTCTCGGGCACCTCGCTGGTGTTCTGGTCGGTCCCGACGTTCTGGCTCGCCCTGTTGCTGCTGATGATCTTCGGCGGCACGCTGCACTGGTTCCCCACCGGCGGGATGGTCTCCCCCAACCCGCCCACCGACCCCGTCGGCGCCGTCCTCGACGTGATCTCGCACATGGTCCTGCCCGTGATAACCATGGTCGCCGTCGTCTATGCGCAGTATCTGATGGTGATGCGCAGCTCGCTCCTGGAGGAGATGGGCGCCGACTACCTCACGACCGCGCGGGCGAAGGGGTTGCGGGAAGACCTCGTGCGTCGCCGCCACGCCGTCCCCAACGCCCTGCTCCCGACCGTCACGCTCGTCTTCATGCATATCGGCGGGCTGATCGCCGGTGCGGTGACGGTGGAGACCGTGTTCTCTTGGCCCGGTCTGGGCAAGCTCACCTTCGAGGCCATCTCCGGTCCCGATCTCCCCCTCCTGCAGGGGACCTTCGTGGTGTTCTCCACGATCATCATCGTGATGAACCTCATCGCGGACCTCATCTACCGTCAGCTCGACCCGAGGGTGAGGCGCGCATGAGCACGGCATCCACTTCCATCCGCTCGCCTCGCGCGCTCGCCTGGCACCGTCGCGGCGCGGCGTTCGCCGACTTCTGCCGCCAGTTCGTGCACTACCGCGCGGGCATGGTCGGTCTGATCTTCCTGATCATCGTCGCGGCGGTGGCCATCCTGGCGCCGGTGATCGCTCCGTCGAGCATGCTCGACGTCACCAAGCTCGTCGACCCGGAGCGGTTCGCGCCGCCCTCGTGGCAGCATCCGCTCGGCACCGATCAGCAGGGCCGGGAGATCTGGGTCCGTATGGTGTGGGGGGCGCGCGTCTCCCTTCTGGTCGGACTCGCTGCCACCGCCATGTCGATGGTCATCGGCACACTGGTCGGGCTCTCCGCCGGTCACTTCACCGGCTTCTTCGGCGGCCTGATGATGCGCATCATCGACTTCTTCCTCGTGCTGCCCTCGCTCATCCTCGCGATCGTGCTCTCCTCGGTGCTCAGCCGCGGTGTCTGGACGATCATCATCGCGATCGGGCTCACCTCCTGGGCGGGCACGGCGCGCGTGGTCCGGGCGCAGACCCTGTCGATCGAATCGCGCGACTACATCGAGCGCTCGCGGGCTCTCGGCGCCGGTCATTGGCACATCATCATCAAGCACCTCCTCCCCGGCGTGCTGCCTCTGGTGCTCGCCAACACCACACTCACGGTGGGTTCGGCGATCATCTCCGAGTCCACGCTGGCGTTCCTCGGGCTCGGCGACACCACGTTGCAGTCCTGGGGCTCGATCCTGAAGAACGCGATGGACGTGTCCGCGGCGACCAGCGGCTACTGGTGGTACGTGCTCGTACCCGGTATCGCGATCGTCCTGGTGGTGCTGTCGTTCACCCTGATGGGCCGCGCCGTCGAGAACATCACGAACCCGACGCTGAGGAGCCGATGACATGCCCGATCTGATCTTCGACGACGTCTCGATCACCTACCGCACCGCCGGGCGCGCAGGCCGGGACGAGGTCGCCGCCGTCCGCAACGTCTCGCTGACGCTACCGGCGGGCCAGACGCTCGGCATCGCCGGGGAGTCGGGTTCCGGCAAGTCGACACTGGCGATGAGCGTGCTGCGCCTGCTCCCCCACAACGCACGTCTGAGCGGCCGCGTGCTCCTGGGCGACCAGGACGTCGCCGAGTTCTCCTTCGGCCAGCTGCGCGCGGTGCGCTGGGCACAGACCTCCATCGTGTTCCAGGGGGCGATGCACTCGCTGAACCCGGTGCGCACGGTGGGCTGGCAGCTGCTCGAGGCCCTGGAGCTGCATGCGTCGGATCGCTGGAAGTCCGAGAAGGGCCGCAAGCAGCGTATGGCGGAGCTGCTGGATGTCGTCGACCTCCCGCAGCAGAAGTCCGAGTCGTACCCGCATGAGCTCTCCGGCGGCCAGAAGCAGCGGGTGATGATCGCGATGGCACTCGCGTGCGACCCCGAGATCATCATCGCCGACGAGCCGACGACCGCTCTCGATGTCATCGTGCAGAAGCAGATCCTCGACATGATCTCGCGGCTCGTCTCTGAGCGCGGCATCTCGATGCTCATGATCAGCCACGACCTGTCGGTCCTCGCGACGGCGTGCCAGCGCATCGCCATCATGCGCGACGGCGAGCTCGTCGAGGTCGGTGAGAGCTATGCCGTCTGCACGCGTCCGACGCAGGACTACACCCGACAGCTGGCCGACGCCTTCCCCACCATCGGCGATCCGGCCTCCCGCCTGGCGCCGGTCACCCGGCACGGGCAGGGTGCCGACGAGGTGCCGGACATCGCCCATGGCGACGAAGTGCTGCTGGAGGCCCGTGGGGTCAACGTCACCTATCGCTCGGGCAGTCGTCCCGTGCACGCCGTGCGCGACGTCGACCTCACCGTGCGTCGGGGCGAGATCGTCGCGCTGGTCGGCCAATCCGGATCAGGCAAGTCGACGCTCGCCCGGGCGCTCATGGGTCTGCAGCCCGCCGACCCCGGCTCCCGGATCCTGTTCGACGGAGCCGAGATGCCGACGAAGGGCCGCGACCTCGCGCACTTCCGCTCCCAGGTGCAGCTCGTGCTCCAGGACCCCTGGGCCGCGCTCAACCCGAAGCACAGCGTGTACGAGTCGGTCGCCGAAGGTCTGCGAGTGCAGCGCTTCACGGGCGACGAACGCGCGCGCGTGGCTCAGAGCCTCACGGATGCGGAGATGACCCCGCCGGAGAGATTCTTCAGCGCCATCCCGCAGGAGCTCAGCGGCGGGCAGCGCCAACGCGTGGTGATCGCCGGGGCCCTCGCCGTGCAGCCCCAGATGCTCATCGCCGACGAACCCGTCGCTTCGCTCGACGCCTCGGTGCGCGGCGAGATCCTCGGGCTGCTGCTCGACCTGCGCCGGCGGCTCGGACTCTCCGCGCTCGTCATCACGCACGACCTGGGCCTCGCCTGGAACATCGCCCACAGCGTCGCCGTGATGTACCGCGGCGAGATCGTCGAACGGGGCACGACCGAGGAGGTCCTGTTGAATCCGCAGCACGAGTACACGCGGCATCTGCTCTCCGCCGCACCGCGCATCGAGGAGCAGCCGGCGTGACCCGCACGACCTCTCCCTACCTCGACTCCGCCCCGCTGCACCCCGGAGACACGGTGGCGATCGTCTCGCCGTCAGGGCCGGGCAACGAGGAGAACACACAGCGCGCCGTCGACTACTACGAATCGTGGGGTCTGCGGGTACGGGTGGGCGATCACGTGCTCACCCCGCATCCGCGCGCGTCGTACCTCGCCGGTCCCGACGATGTGCGCCGTTCGGATCTCGTCGATGCGTGGATGGACCCGGACGTGGACGCCGTCGTGGCCGCCCGGGGCGGGTACGGGGCGCTGCGGCTGCTCGACGGCATCGACTGGGCGGAGATGCGCCGCGGAGCGTTGCGGCGCGACGGTCGTCCGAAGCTTCTCACCGGCTCCTCCGACATCACCGCGCTGCACGAGACCGTACGCGCGCACCTGGACCTGGCAACGCTGTTCTGCCCGATGGCCGGCAACAACGTCTTCCGCGACTCCGAACAGGTGCGCGACGACGTGCAGCGGTGGTTGTTCGAGCCCTGGCGCGGACGCGAACTGATCGGCCCGAAGACCGAGGTGATGAGACCGGGGCGTGCGTTCGGGCGGTTCACCGGCGGCAACCTGAGCCTGCTCGCCGCCGGGCTCGGCGCCCCCGAGGCGGCCGTGCCCGCTCCCGGCATCCTGTTCCTCGAGGACATCACCGAGGAGCCGTACCGTCTGGACGGCTTCGTGACGCAGCTGCGGAGGGCGGGGCGGCTCGCGCAGGCGAACGGCATTGTGCTGGGCTCCTGGCACGAATGCGGCGACCTCGAGCTCGTGCACGCCCTCATGCGCGACGAGTTCCAGGATGCGGGCGTGCCCGTGCTGTGGGAGCAAGGCTTCGGACACGACCCGCACGCCCTGACGATCCCCCTCGGCGTCGACGGCGTCCTCGATGCGATGGCGGACGAACCGCGACTCACGGTGGGAGTGCCCGGATGATCGCCGTGCCGACGCTCGATCCCCGCGTCACCTGGTCGGTGCGGGTGATCGATGCCGACAGCGGCGCCACCGTCGCCGAGCACGAACCGCACGTGCAGTGCGAGACCGCCAGCATCGGCAAGGTCTTCCTCCTGCTCGAAGTCGCGCGCCGACTCGAAGACGGCACGCTCGATCCGGATCAGCCGGTCGCCATCCCGGAGGAGCACCGGGTGGAGGACTCCGGCTTGCTCTACCGGATGCGGGGCCAGCGCATCGGGGTGCACGACGCCGCCCTCCTCGTCGGCGCGGTGAGCGACAACCTCGCCACGAACGCCCTCATCCACCTGTGCGGCCTCGAGTCCGTGCGCGCCGTCGCGCCGGCCCTCGGATACACGCAGACCTCGCTGCACGACTACATCCGCAACGAGCGCACACCCGACCTGCCCTGGACGCCGTCGTACGGCACCGCGGCGGAGCTGGCCGACCTGATGCGCCGCCTCGGTACCGGTGAGGCCTTCTCCCCCGCGGTGAGCGCACGCGTGCTCGACTGGCTGGCCGCCGACACCGACACGTCCATGACCGCCGATGCCTTCCTGCTCGACCCGCTCGCCCACGTGGACGCCGAGTACCAGGGCATGGTCTTGCGGCACAAGACCGGCAGCGTCGGATTCGCCCGCGTCGATGCCGGCCTGCTCCGCGGCCCCGTCGCCGCCGTCGCCTACGCGGTGGCCGCGAACTGGAAGCACAGCCCGACCGATCTGCGAGCACCCGTCATCGACGGCATGCGAGACATCGGAGAACGGATCCGGCTGCACGTCACCGGACTCGCGCGTCATGAGGGGCTCGCATGAGCGTCATCGGCACAGAGCTGCCCGCCGACCACGGCGCGGTGTGGTCGGTCCTGGTGAAGGACATCGACTCCGGCGAGGTGCTGCTCGAGCATGCGCCCGAGACGGTGCTCGACACCGCGAGCGTCGGCAAGATCTTCCTCCTGCATCGGCTGCTCACCGAGGTCGATGCAGGCACACGGAGCCTGGAGGAGCGCGTGACGCGCCGCCCCGTGGAGTCCATCGATGACTCCGGGCTCTGGTATCTGCTGCAGGCGGCCGAGCTGTCGCTCTACGACGTGGCCGCACTCATCGGCGCGGTCAGCGACAACGCCGCGACGAACACGCTGGGTCGGGTGATCGGGATCCCCGTGGTCCAGGAGCACACGCGCGCCCTCGGCTACACGTCCTCCGCGCTGGACGACATCGTGCGATGGCCGATCCCGCCCGGCGCTCCGACGACGCTGTCGCATGCGAGCGCCACCGAGCTGGTGCGATTCATGACCCGTCTCGCCGACGGGACCGACCTGACTCCGGCATCAGCCGACACCCTCCGACGCTGGCTCGGCGCGGGGATGGACCTGTCGATGGTCGCGTCCGCCTTCGACCTCGACCCCCTCGCACACTGGGGCTTCGACCGTGGCATCTGGCTGCTCAACAAGACCGGCACGATCTCGCGGGTACGCGCCGACACGGGCATCGTGATGTCCCCGGATCGCCGGATCGCCTATGCAGTGCTGGCCAACTGGGACCACGGCGCGGACGGGAGAGGGCCGGTGCTGGGCGCGATGCGCAGGATCGGCGAGGGCATCCGCAGCGCGCTCGCCGGGTGAGTTCAGAGCTCAGGAATTCCGCGTGTGGTCGGGGCGAAACGCCGCCCCGACGCGAATCGGCGCTGCGTTCTTCCTGAGTTGCGCACGCGGGTCAGACGGCCCCGGCGCGGGTGAGTCGCGCCCGGACCCCGTCGATGGGCACCGCACGCGCGGTCCGCCCCTCGGGGCCGACGGTCGTCTCGGCAGCGAGCACGGAGTTGATCAGGGCCTCCTCCACGGCATCCATCGTGGCGGCGAACAGCGGCGACAGTACATCGTCGGCCACCGGCCCGCCGAGCGCCGGGTCGTGCACCGAGAACGCGATCGCGTAGTCGCCGCTGCCCTGCGCGTAGTCGGCGCCGACGCCCCGCATCGCGAACACCGCGCGATTGGCGACTCGCCCGAGCTGCCGACCATCCATGGCCGCATCCGTCGCGACGACGATCATGCACGAGTTGCCGACGGGCTGAGCTGCGGCCCCGGACAGCAGCTCCTCCGCGGGAAGCGGCACTCCCGCGATCCGCAGCGTCCCGCTGAAGTTGGTCTGCACCAGGGCACCGACCGTACGCGTCTGTCCCGCGACGTCGACGAGCCGGGATGACGTGCCGATGCCGCCCTTGTAGCCGAGAGCGACCGTCCCCGCGCCGGCCCCGACACACCCCTCCACGACGGGACCGGCGGCCGCCGCCTCCAACGCCTGGACCACCTGCTCCTCGCCGACGGCCCGGCGTCGGATGTCGGAGAGGAAGCCGTCGTTCGTCTCCCCGACGACCGGGTTCAGCGTCGTCGTCCGCGCGTGCGCCGGGGTCGCCAGCAGGTGTCCGAGCAGCGCGTCGGCGACGCGGAAGACCGACAGGGTCGAGGTGAGGAGGATCGGGGTCTCCAGCGCGGCGAGCTCACGAAGTTGCGTGGCGCCGACGAGCTTGCCGTAGCCGTTGCCGACCGAGAGGTTCGCGGGGAGGCTGCGGCGCTCCCCGGTCAGGGTATCGGGCACGATCGCGGTGACCCCGGTGTGGAGACCGTCGCCGTGCAACGTGGCATGCCCGATCCGGACACCGCCGACATCGGTGATCGCGTTCTCCGCACCGCGCGCGAACGCCCCCGACGGGACGCCGAGGTCGGCGAGGCGGGGACGGGAGGAGGCGGACGACAGCGGTGTCATGCTCCGATCCTTCCAGGGGCGGAGGAGCGGACATCCGCGCCGCGCCGGGCGACTCCGCCGTGTCCAGCCGGCCTTCCGCTCGCTCGATAGACTGGTGCGCACACCCACACTCAGGCACGCTCACACAGTGCCGCATACATCGCTCGAGGAGATCCCCATGCCTGCTTCCGAATCGATTCCCACCGGGATTCCCGACAAGCCCGCACTCGAAGGTCTCGAAGCGAAGTGGGACGCCGCCTGGGCGGATCAGGGCACCTATCTGTTCGACCGTCTGCGCGCGGCACAGTCCGGCCGCGAGGGCGTGTACTCCATCGACACCCCGCCGCCGACGGCATCCGGAAGCCTGCACATCGGGCACGTGTTCTCGTACACGCACACCGACGTGAAGGCGCGCTACGAGCGCATGCGCGGCAAGACCGTGTTCTACCCGATGGGATGGGACGACAACGGCCTCCCCACCGAGCGCCGCGTGCAGAACTACTACGGCGTGCGCTGCGACCCCTCACTCCCCTACGACGCCGACTTCACGCCGCCGTTCGAGGGCGGCGACAACAAGTCGAGCCGCGCGGCCGACCAGCAGCCCATCAGCCGCCGCAACTTCATCGAACTCTGCGAGCGCCTCACGATCGAGGATGAGAAGCAGTTCGAGGCGCTGTTCCGTCAGCTCGGGCTGAGCGTCGACTGGACGCAGACCTACCGCACGATCTCCGACGACACGATCCGCCAGAGCCAGCTCGCTTTCCTGCGCAACATCGAGCGCGGCGAGGCGTACCAGGCACTCGCACCGACCCTGTGGGACATCGACTTCCGCTCCGCGATCGCCCAGGCCGAGCTCGAAGATCGCGACCAGCAGGCCGCGTACCACACCATCGAGTTCCCCTTCGCGGACGGATCGGGCACGCTGGCGATCGACACCACGCGTCCGGAACTGCTGCCCGCGTGCATCGCCCTCGTGACGCACCCGGAGGGCCCGCACAAGCACCTCATCGGCACCAAGGTGCGCACGCCCTTCTTCGACGCCGAGATCGAGATCCACGGTCACCACCTCGCCCAGCCCGACAAGGGCACGGGCGCGGCGATGGTCTGCACCTTCGGTGACGTGACCGACATCGTGTGGTGGCGCGAACTGCGCACCACCGAGAACGAGCCCCTGCCGAACATGACGACGATCGGACTGGACGGACGCTTCCTCCCGGAGGCCCCGACATCCGTCACGAACCCCGCGGCGATCACCTGGTACGCCGAGGAGCTCGCGGGCAAGACCGTCTTCAGCGCACGCAAGGCCATCGTCGAGAAGCTGCAGGAGACCGGCGACATGACCGCGGTCGGCAAGCCGTTCAACCACGCGGTGAAGTTCTTCGAGAAGGGCGACCGTCCGCTCGAGATCGTGTCCACCCGCCAGTGGTACATCCGCAACGGTGCCCGCGACGGCGAGCTGCGCGACACGCTCATCGCCCACGGCCAGGAGCTCGCCTGGCACCCCGAGTTCATGCGCGTGCGCTACGAGAACTGGGTCGGCGGCCTCACCGGCGACTGGCTCGTGTCGCGCCAGCGCTTCTTCGGAGTGCCGATCCCGCTCTGGTACGCCCTCGACGAGAACGGCGAGCGTGACTACGACCGGGTGCTCGCTCCCGACGCGGCGACGCTCCCGATCGATCCGACGACCGATGTCCCCGCCGGATACACCGAGGACCAGCGCGGCGTGGCCGGCGGGTTCGACGCCGAGGCCGACATCCTCGACACCTGGGCGACGTCGTCCCTGACTCCGCAGCTCGCGGGCGGCTGGCAGCGCGACGAGGAACTCTGGAACCTCACCGCGCCGTTCGACCTGCGCCCGCAGGGTCAGGACATCATCCGCACCTGGCTGTTCTCGACCATGCTGCGCTCCACTCTCGAAGACGGCAGGACTCCGTGGCGCAACGCCGCGATCTCCGGCTTCATCGTCGACCCCGACCGCAAGAAGATGTCGAAGTCGAAGGGCAACGTGGTCACCCCGGCCGACGTGCTCGAAGCACACGGCTCCGACGCGGTGCGCTACTGGGCCGCCTCCAGCCGCCTCGGCATGGACGCCGCGTTCGACCCGCAGAACCCCACGCAGGTGAAGATCGGCCGTCGTCTGGCCATCAAGGTGCTCAACGCCGCCAAGTTCGTGCTGTCGTTCCCCGTGCCCGAGGGTGCGCAGGTCACGCACGCCCTGGACGCATCGATGCTGACCGCGCTCGACGGTGTGGTGGCCGAGGCGACCAAGGCCTTCGACCGCTACGACGCCGCCCGCGCGCTCGAGCTGACCGAAGCGTTCTTCTGGACCTTCTGCGACGACTACCTCGAGCTCGTGAAGGAGCGCGCCTACAACCAGGCCGACGTGGGGCAGGCTTCCGCGGCACTCTCGCTGCGTCTGGCCCTCTCGACGCTGCTCCGCCTGCTGGCACCGGTGCTCTCCTTCGCCACCGAGGAGTCCTGGTCGTGGTTCGAGGAAGGGTCCGTGCACACGGCGGAGTGGCCCACGCCGCTCGGCATCGACGGCGACCCGGCGGTGCTCTCCGCCGCGAGTGAGGCACTGATCGGCATCCGCCGAGCCAAGACCGAAGCGAAGGCGTCGCAGAAGACCCCGGTCTCGCGCGCCGCGATCGCCGCTCCCGGCACGAAGCTCGAGGCGCTCCGTGCCGCTGCAGACGACCTCCGCGCCGTCGGCCGCATCGCCGACCTCGAGTTCAGCGAGGCCGAGGAGTTTGCGGTCACCGCTATCGAGCTCGCGCCGGTCGAGGGCTCCTGATGCAGCTCGGCACTCGATGGGCGGCCGGATCCGAGGCACCGGCCTCGGTCCCCGCATCGCTGCGGCCGGCGATCTCCGCGGTGGAGGCGAAGGGCCTCACCGGCCACTGGACCCTCACCTGGCTCGAGGGTCGCGCCATCGCGGAGCTCGACGCCGGCTGGGAGGTCTTCCAGGCCGCGTCCGGCGAGGTCGTCGCCCGCCCCTTCGCGGACTGAGCAGGCCCGCGCGGAGATACTTCGGGCTCCTTCAGAACCGAGGGATGTCGAGCTGCGCGAGCGCGCGGGTCAGCGACCGCGGGTCCTGCGCCGGCGTCTGCTGCTGCCGCAGCCTGTCGAGAACCCTCGCGCGCCGCTCGGCCCGACGGGCGACGCGGCGCGCGACCCATGTGGTGAGCGTGTCGGCCAGCCGGAGCACACGAACCTCGGTGTGGGTCGGAGCCATCAGGTGAAGCGTCGCACTGGTCATGATTCCTCCTCCATTTCGGCGGCGGGGACGGATGTCGGTGCCGACGGCGTCGACAGGTCGAAGAGCTCGGTCCGCAGCGACACCCGCCGGACGTCCGGGCCCGTCTGACCCCGGTAGCGCTCGATCGCGCGCTCGACGATCACCTCGAGCTCATCGCGGAGCGACGTCGCCTGCTCCGGCGTCAGGTCCAGGTGCGTGGTCATGATGATGCCGGTGTCGCGCCAATCCTCCGGCACGTCCGCCTGAGGGCGATTGACGTAGGCCATCAGGGTCTCGTGACGCAGCCGGAAGAACTCCGAGTTGACGATCTGGGCTGCGGCGCGGTTGGCCGGCGAGGTCATATCGTCAGGACCGGGAACGTCGATGCGTCCCTTCGGCCGCTCCCACCACCGCTCGCGGGCGGTGCCGCGCCCCTCCACCTCGCGGATGAGGTCGTGGGCGGCGAGAGCTCGAAGGTGGTAACTGGTCGATCCGGAGGTCTCCCCCACGAGCGCCGCCAGCGAACTGGCGGTCTGCGGGCCACGAGCCGCGAGCAGGTCGAAGATCTTCACCCGAAGCGGGTGCGCCAGCGCCTTCAGCGCCCCGGCATCGAGCGTCCGTACCTGCGTCTCGTTCGTCATGATGCAAAGATACCTTTGCAAAACTTTCTTTGCAAGTATTTCTTTGCAACACTGTCTGCACGGTTCCCGACCTCTGCCCGCATCGGTGGTTAGGCTCGGAGGATGACCGACGCCACGAATCCGCTGCTGCAGCCGTCGACGCTCCCTTTCGGGCTTCCCGATTACCCCGCGATCCGCCCCGAGCACTATCTCCCGGCGTTCCGAGCCGGGTTCGAGGAGCAGCTCCGCGAGGTCGCCCGCATCACGATGGTGCGATCGATGCCGACCTTCGAGAACACCCTCGAGGCGCTCGAACGCTCCGGCGAGTTGCTCGACCGGGTCGCCCACGCCTTCTACACGGTCAGCTCCGCGGATGCGACGCCCGAGATCCAGGAGATCGACGAGCAGCTCGCACCCCTGATGGCCGCTCATCAGGACGCGATCACCCTCGATGCCCAGCTGTACTGGCGGGTCCAGCACGTATTCGAGCAGCGGGATGCTCTCGGTCTCGATGCCGAGCAGCGCTATCTGGTCGAGCGCCACCACCGTGAGATGACGCACGCCGGTGCCGCCCTCGACGATCAGGCCAAAGAACGACTGACGGCGCTGAACCAGAAGCTCTCGACGCTGACGAACACGTTCGAGCGCAACCTGCTGAACGACACGAACGACCTCGCCGTGGTGTTCGACTCCCCCGCGGAGCTCGATGGTCTGAGCACTGGAGAGCTGTCGGCCGCGGCGCGTGCCGCGACGGACCGCGGGCTCGACGGCAAGCTCCTCATCACTCTCCCGTTGTTCACCGGACACCCCGCCCTCGCCCAGCTGCGTGTGCGGGAGTCACGACGGCGCATCATGGCGGCGTCCCTCGCTCGCGGGTCACGTGACAACGCGAACGACAACCGCCCGGTCCTCCTCGAGATCGTACGGCTGCGTGCCGAGCGTGCGACGCTGCTCGGGTACGAGTCGCATGCGGCGTATGTCACCGCCGATGAGACGGCCGGGACTCCGGATGCCGTCGAGCAGATGCTGCGTCGGCTCGCCACCCCCTCCGCGCGCAACGCGAAGGCCGAGCACGCCGCCCTGCAGGCGATCGTCGACGAGACCGAATCCGCCCCGTTCGCCGTGGAGGCCCACGACTGGGCGTATTACACCGAACGGGTGCGCACGGCCCGGTACGACATCGACTCCAGCGCGCTGCGCCCCTGGTTCGAGGCGGAGCGCGTCCTGCAGGACGGCGTCTTCTACGCCGCGACGCAGCTGTACGGTGTGACGTTCGCAGAACGCGACGACCTCGTCGCGTACCATCCCGGCGCTCGGGTGTTCGAGGTGAGCAACGAAGACGGCACGCCCGTCGGTCTGTTCATCCTCGACCTGTACACACGCGACTCGAAGCGCGGCGGCGCCTGGATGAACCCGATCGTGAGTCAGTCCCGCCTGCGCGGTACCGCAGCCGTCGTCGTCAACAACCTCAATGTGCCACTGCCCGGCGACGGCGAGCCCACGCTGCTGACGCTCGACGAGGTCACCACCCTGTTCCACGAGTTCGGTCATGCCCTCCACGGACTCTTCGCGACGGTGACCTACCCGCACTTCGCCGGCACGAACGTGTTCCGCGACTTCGTCGAGTTCCCGAGTCAGGTGAACGAGATGTGGATCCTGTGGCCGGAGGTCCTCGACAACTACGCCCGCCACCACGAGACCGGCGAACCGCTCGACCCCGCCATCGTCGAGCGCCTGCGCGCGACCGAGACCTTCGACCAGGGCCACGCGACGAGCGAGTACCTGGCCGCCGCATGGCTGGACCAGGCCTGGCACCGCGTGGGCGTCGACGCGGAGATTGGTGACGTCGCCGCGTTCGAGGCAGCCGCCCTCGCCGACATCGGGCTCGACGACCCTGCCGTCCCCACCCGCTACTCGTCCACGTACTTCGCACACATCTTCTCCGGTGGCTACAGCGCGGGCTACTACTCGTACATCTGGAGCGAGGTGCTCGACGCCGACACGGTCGACTGGTTCCGAGAGAACGGCGGACTCACCCGCGCCAACGGTGACCGGTTCCGGGGGCGCCTGCTCGGTGTCGGCGGCGCGAAGGACCCGCTGGAGGCGTACCGCGACTTCCGGGGTCGCGACGCCGAGATCGAGCCGCTGTTGAAGCGCCGTGGCCTCGGCGACTGAGTCGTGAGAACCTGGGCGGATGAACGCATTCCCCGACGCACCGTTCGGCCCCGCTGACCGCCTCGACCTCGACGCCACTCCGGTCGCCGTCATCCGCCACAACGGCATCCGCATCGCCGATCTTCAAGACGCGTTCGACGCGGGCTACTCGGCGATCGCCCTCACGTTCGCCGGCGACGTGCTGACCCCGACCGGACCCGCGCTCGCGATCTACCACGGCGACCCGATGGGTGTCTTCGACCTCGAGCTCGGCTTCCCCGTGGACTCCCCGCCGCAGAATCCGATCCCGACGGCGAGCGGGAGTGTCATCGTCGGCTCGGCCCTGCCGTCGGGGGCGGCGGTCGCGACCACCGTGCTCGGTTCCTACGACGAACTGGGTGCCGGGTGGGCAGGGCTCGTCGAACGGGCCGGAGCGCAGGGGCTCCGCCCCGGAGGTGTCTGGATCGAGGTGTACGTCTCCGATCCGAGCACCACGCCGGCAGACCTGCGCACCGACCTCATCATGCCGCTGACCTGATCGAGGTCACGCGCTCTTGCGCTTGCGCTCCATCACGATGGTGGGCGGGGCGCCTTCGTCGACGGCCGCGCGGGTCACGATGACCTTGGCGACGTCTTCTGCCGACGGGATCTCGAACATGATCGGCCCGAGGACGTCTTCGAGGATGGCACGGAGTCCGCGCGCACCGGTCTTGCGACCGACGGCGAGGTCGGCGATCGAACGCAGCGCGTCTTCTTCGAACTCGAGCTGCACGCCGTCGATCTCGAACATGCGCTGGTACTGCTTCACCAGCGCGTTGCGCGGGCCGGTGAGGATGTCGATGAGCGCAGCCTGGTCGAGCGGCGAGACCGAGGTGACGACCGGAAGACGGCCGATGAACTCGGGGATCAGGCCGAACTTGTGCAGGTCTTCGGGAAGCACCTCGCTGAACAGGTCGAGGTCCTTGCCCTTGTCGTGCAGCGGCGCGCCAAAGCCGATGCCGTGCTTGCCGACGCGCGCGGACACGATGTCTTCGAGGCCGGCGAAAGCGCCCGCGACGATGAACAGCACGTTCGAGGTATCGATCTGCAGGAATTCCTGGTGCGGGTGCTTGCGTCCGCCCTGCGGCGGAACCGACGCGACCGTGCCCTCGATGATCTTCAGGAGCGCCTGCTGCACGCCCTCGCCCGAGACGTCACGGGTGATCGACGGATTCTCGGCCTTGCGGGCGATCTTGTCGACCTCGTCGATGTAGATGATGCCCTGCTCGGCGCGCTTGACGTCGTAGTCGGCGGCCTGGATGAGCTTGAGCAGGATGTTCTCGACGTCCTCGCCGACATACCCGGCCTCGGTGAGGGCGGTGGCGTCGGCCACGGCAAAGGGCACGTTGAGGCGCTTGGCGAGAGTCTGCGCGAGGTAGGTCTTGCCGCAGCCGGTCGGACCGATGAGCAGGATGTTGCTCTTCGCGATCTCGACCTCTTCGGCCCGCTGCTCGGCGGACTGCAGAGTGCCGAGTGCACGAACGCGCTTGTAGTGGTTGTAGACGGCGACGGAGAGAGCGCGCTTGGCGGGCTCCTGACCGACGACGTACTCCTCGAGGAACGAGAAGATCTCACGCGGCTTGGGCAGCTCGAACTCGGCGACACCGTCGCCGGAGGACTCGGCCATGCGCTCTTCGATGATCTCGTTGCAGAGCTCGACGCACTCGTCGCAGATGTACACGCCGGGTCCGGCGATCAGCTGCTGGACCTGCTTCTGGCTCTTTCCGCAGAAAGAGCATTTGAACAGGTCAGCGCTTTCACCGATGCGGGCCATGCGCGTCCTCCTATGGGGGGATCAGAGATCGTTCTTCGAGCCTAACCGCTGCATACGACACTGGGCCGCATTGGACCGCACTCGGCATCGGGTCGCGACACATGAGGAGTCAGGAACCGCCGCTACCCCCGGTTCCGGGGCGGCGATTCCCGACCCCTCACGAGATCGACAGAGGGCGTCAGACCATGCTCTTCGTGTGCCAGACCGTCTTCACCTCGGTGAAGGCGCCGATCCGCTCGGGCGAGGCGACGACCTCACCGGGCGTGAGAACGCGCTTCAGGGTGTCGGCGGCCGCGATCTGCATGTCGACCCAGTCGAGGTCGCCGGCACCGGCGAGGTCGAGGGCGTTCACATCCTGGTGCGAGGCCAGCCACGGAGCGATCTCCACGGGTGAACCGGTGAGCACGTTGACGACGCCACCGGGGACGTCGCTCGTGGCCAGGACCTCGGCGAGGCTGATGGCCGAGAGCGGATGCCGCTCGCTGGCCACCACCACGACCGTGTTGCCCGCGACGAGAGCCGGAGCGACGACCGAGACCAGGCCCAGCAGCGCGGAGTCCTGGGGCGCGACGATCGCCACGACGCCCGTCGGCTCCGGAACGGAGATGTTGAAGTACGGCCCCGAGACCGGGTTCGCGTTACCCGCGACCTGCGCGTACTTGTCGCACCACCCGGCGTACCAGACCCAGAGATCGATGGCCTCCTCCACCTGCGTGGCCGCAGCGGAGGACGAGATCCCCTGCTGGGCGACGATCTCATCGATGAACTGCGCGCGCCGCCCCTCGAGCACCTCGGCCACACGGTAGAGCACCTGGCCGCGGTTGTAGGCGGTCGCACCGGACCAGCCCTTGACCGCCGTGCGCGCGGCCACCACCGCGTCACGGGCGTCCTTGCGGGAACCCTTCGCCGCGTTGGCGAGGAACGTGCCCTTGGGCGAGAGCACCTCATACGTGCGGCCCGACTCGCTGCGCGGGAAGGCACCGCCGATCGCCAGCTTGTATGTCTTCGGAACGGTCAGACGCTTACTCATGCTGCGGCTCCCTTGAGGTAGGCGGTGAGGCCCTGACGTCCGCCCTCGCGGCCGTATCCGGACTCCTTGTAGCCGCCGAACGGGCTCGACGGATCGAAGCGGTTGAAGGTGTTGGCCCAGATCACTCCGGCGCGCAGCCGGTCGGCCACCGCGAGGATGCGGGATCCCTTGTCGGACCAGATGCCCGCCGAGAGCCCGTAGGGCGTGTTGTTCGCCTTCGCCACGGCCTCGGCCGGTGTGCGGAAGGTGAGCACCGAGAGCACGGGGCCGAAGACCTCGTCACGGGCGATGCGGTGCGACGCCTCGACTCCGGTGAAGATCGTCGGAGCGAACCAGAACCCCTGCTCGGGGATAGCGCAGTCGGCCGTCCAGCGCTCCGCGCCCTCGGCCTCGCCGATGTCACTCAGCTCACGGATGCGGGCGAGCTGGGCGGCGGAGTTGATCGCACCGATGTCGGTGTTCTTGTCGAGCGGGTCGCCGAGGCGCAGCGTCGACAGGCGCGCCTTGAGCCGGTCGACGACCTCGTCATGGATCGACTCCTGCACCAGGAGGCGGCTCCCTGCGCAGCAGACGTGGCCCTGGTTGAAGAAGATGCCGTTGACGATGCCCTCGACGGCCTGGTCGATCGGCGCGTCGTCGAACACGATGTTCGCAGCCTTGCCGCCGAGCTCGAGGGTCACCTTCTTGTTCGTCCCGGCCACGGCGCGCGCGATGTCGCGACCGACACCGGTCGAACCCGTGAAGGCGACCTTGTCCACATCGGGGTGACGCACGAGCGTCGAACCCGTGGCTCCCGCTCCGGTGACGATGTTCACGACACCGGCCGGAAGGTCGGCCTGCTGCAGGATCTCGGCGAAGATCAGCGCCGTCAGCGGCGTGGTCTCGGCGGGCTTGAGCACGACGGTGTTGCCCGCGGCGAGAGCGGGCGCGATCTTCCACGCGAGCATGAGCAGCGGGAAGTTCCACGGGATGATCTGTCCGGCGACGCCGAGAGCGCGGGGGTTCGCGCCGAGCCCGGCGTGATCGAGCTTGTCCGCCCAGCCCGCGTAGTAGAAGAACCAGGAGGCGACGAGCGGCACGTCGACGTCGCGGCTCTCCTTGATCGGCTTGCCGTTGTCGAGGCTCTCGGCGACGGCGAGCTCGCGGGCACGCTCCTGCACGAGGCGGGCGATGCGGAAGAGGTACTTGCCGCGGTCGCGACCGCTCATCCGCGACCAGGTCTTCTCGTAGGCGCGACGCGCCGCCTTGACCGCACGGTCCACGTCGTCGTCACTCGCGGAGGCGATCTCCGCGATGTGCTTCTCGGTCGCCGGCGAGATGGTGGTGAAGGGCGTGCCGGACCCGTCGACGAACTCGCCGTCGATGAACAGCCCGTAGCTGCTCTTCAGGTTCAGGACCGCAGTGGACTCCGGTGCCGGAGCGTATTCCAGAAATGACATGTTCGTCTTCCCGTCAGTCGATCGTGACGTAGTCGGGGCCCGAGTAGTGGCCGGAGCTGAGCTTCTGACGCTGCAGGAGCACATCGTTGAGAAGGCTGGACGCACCGAAGCGGAACAGGTGCGGCTGCAGCCACTCCTCCCCCACGGTCTCGGCCACCGTGACGAGGTACTTCACCGCGTCCTTCGACGAGCGGATGCCGCCGGCCGGCTTCACGCCGATCTTCTCGCCCGTGCCGCGGTGCCAGTCGCGGACCGTCTCGAGCATCAGCAGGGTGGTCGGCAGGGTCGCCGCCGGCTGCACCTTTCCGGTCGACGTCTTGATGAAGTCGCCTCCCGCCAGGATGCCGAGCCAGGAGGCGCGCTTGATGTTGTCGTAGGTGTTCAGCTCGCCGGTCTCGAGGATCACCTTGAGGGAGGCGTACGAACCGTCTTCCCGGCGGCAGGCTTCCTTCACCTGGGCGATCTGGTCGAAGACGAGGCCATAGCGCCCGGAGAGGAAGGCTCCCCGATCGATGACCATGTCGATCTCGTCTGCGCCCGCGGCGACCGCCTCGGCGGTGTCGGCGAGCTTGATCGCGAGCGACGCGCGGCCGCTCGGGAACGCCGTGGCCACTGCCGCGACCGAGATCAGACCGTCGTCGGGGTCGCCGTGCAGGCCGCCGAGGGCGGTGACCGCGTCGCCCACCATGTCGCCGTACACGCACACGGCCGCGACCCGAGGGGTCGAGGGGTCGGCGGCGTCCGGGGTCTTCGCCTTCGCGACGAGCGAGCGCACCTTGCCGGGAGTGTCCGCACCCTCGAGCGTGGTGAGGTCGATCAGCTTGATGATCGTGTCGAGGGCCCAGGCCTTCGACGTGGTCTTGATGGAGCGGGTGCCGAGCCCCGCCGCACGCTGCTCCAGGCCGACCGCGTCGACACCGGGGAGCCCGTGCAGGAAGCGACGGAGGGTGGCGTCGTCCGGCTCACCGCCGAGGACATCCACCGCCGTCCTGCGGCTGATTTCTGTGGTCGTCACTGTTCCTCCAACAATGCTCGTGCTGTGGTCTCATCGGTCACCAGTACGCCGCACAGGCCACTGGTCACGACCGTACGTGCGATGTCGTGCTTGGCAGGTCCCGCCGTGACGAAGATCGCGTGGGCGGATCCGCGCAGCCGGTCGAGCGACACGCCGACCGTCCGGGCGTCGAGCTGCGAGTCGACGATGTTGCCCTCGGCGTCGACGTAGCGGCCGAGGACGTCGCCGACCGCGCCGCGCCGCGCCAGTTCCTCGACCTCCTCGCCCGTGAGGTAGCCGTTCTCGACGTGGGCGGACGAAGCATCGCAGGGTCCAGCGGTGAACAGGAACGCCTGCGCCTCGGCGGCTTCTTCGAGAACCGCCGCGACCGTGCGGTCGGACTCGATGGCCTGTTTGGTCTCCACGCGCTCGAGGATCGCCGGGCTCGGCAGCAGCGACACCTGGCCGGAGGCGCGCTGGGCGATCGTGACGGCGAGGCCGGCCGCACCGCCGGATCGGCGGTTCAGGCTGACGCCGCCGTTGAGCTGCACGACGGTGACGCCGTTGGCCCATCCGTCGGGAAGCGCCTCGGCGACGGCACGGAGCGTGCGTCCCCAGCTCACCCCGAGCGTGCGCGGAACAGGTCGCAGCGCGGTCAGGAAGTCGGCGGCAGCCTGGGCTACGCGTTCGAGCGTCCCGTCATCGCCCTCGGGCGCGGGAACGACGACGGCATCGGTGAGGCCGAACCGCTCCACCAGGAGCCGCTCCAGACCGAGTCGGCGAGCACGCGGGTGCACGATCTCGATGCGCACGATGCCGCGTTCCTTGGCCTGGACCAGAAGCCGGCCGACCTTCCAGCGGGAGATCTTGAGGAGTCCGCCGATCTCGTCCTGGGTCTTGTCCTCGTCGTAGTAGAGCTCGGCGACGCGAACCATGAGCAGATCTTCTTCCACGGCTTCCTCCTTCCTCACCCAGAGTATGCCGGAATCCGCGTTCGCGCATCCACATGCTCATATGCGCACTATGCGCCGAGCGCGTGCACATTCGCCGGAGACGACGAAGGGGCGCCCGTCATGATGACGGACGCCCCTTCAGGATCGGAAGGCCTCAGACCCGCTTGCGGGTGGTGAGCACCTGGTCGACGATGCCGTACTCCAGTGCCTGCGCGGCGGAGAGGATGTTGTCGCGATCGATGTCGCGGTTCACCTGCTCCGGGGTGCGCTTGGTGTGCCCGGCCAGGGTCTCCTCGAGCCAGGTCCGCATGCGGAGGATCTCCGCGGCCTGGATCTCGATGTCCGAAGCCTGGCCGTGGCCGGCCTCGCCCATCGCGGGCTGGTGGATCAGCACTCGGGCGTTCGGCAGCGCGAGACGCTTGCCGGGCGCGCCGGCCGCGAGCAGCACGGCCGCGGCTGATGCCGCCTGGCCGAGCACGACGGTCTGGATCTGCGGCGCGACGTACTGCATCGTGTCGTAGATCGCCGTCATCGCGGTGAAGGAACCGCCGGGCGAGTTGATGTACATCGTGATGTCGCGCTCGGAGTCCTGGCTCTCCAGGACGAGGAGCTGCGCCATCACGTCGTCGGCCGACGCGTCGTCAACCTGCACGCCGAGGAAGATCACGCGGTCTTCGAACAGCTTGTTGTACGGGTCCTGACGCTTGAATCCGTAGGCCGTGCGCTCCTCGAACTGCGGGAGCACGTAGCGGCTGGAGGGCAGATCACCGGCAGCGCGGAAGGTGGGTGTGTACATGAGCGTCCTTTCGCTTTCCGTTACTCGGTGTCCTGGTCGGTTCCGCCGCCGCCGATGACGTCGGAGGCCGATTCGCGGATGTGGTCGACGAAGCCGTACTCGAGCGCTTCCTCGGCGGTGAACCAGCGGTCGCGGTCACCGTCGGCGTTGATCTGCTCGACAGACTTGCCGGTCTGCGCCGCGGTGATCTCGGCGAGGCGGTTCTTCATCGACATGATGAGCTGCGCCTGGGTCTGGATGTCACTCGACGTACCGCCGAAGCCACCGTGCGGCTGGTGCAGCAGCACTCGGGCGTTGGGCGTGATGTAGCGCTTGCCCTTGGTGCCCGCGGTCAGCAGCAGCTGGCCCATCGAGGCGGCCATTCCGATGCCGACGGTGACGATGTCGTTCGGCACGAACTGCATCGTGTCGTAGATCGCCATACCCGCGGTGATCGAGCCACCCGGCGAGTTCACGTAGAGGTAGATGTCTCGCTCGGAGTCCTCTGCGGCGAGAAGAAGGATCTTCGCGCAGATCTCGTTCGCGTTCTCGTCTCGCACCTCCGAGCCGAGCCAGATGATGCGGTCCTTCAGCAACCTGTCGAAGACGCTCGTTGCGAGGAGGGGTTCTGCAGCCATGTCAGCTCCTGATTCCGTGTTTCAGTGATTCGAATCTACCGGCGACAACGCAGCGCTCAGGCCGTGTTCGCCGTCGGCATATCAGGTGTCGGTGCCGGCAATCTCGTGGGCATAGGCCGTCATCGAGCGGTGGTACCGCGGGAGGTGCGGCACGAGGGCGAGCAGTGCCACCGAGAGCCCCTGCGCCGGTCGCCCGGCGCTCGCGAGGATGAGCGCGTGAACCGTCGCGACGGCGTCACGATAAGGACCGTCCGCCGACAGCTCCTCCTCGGCGCGGATCACGGTGAGAGCCTCGTCGTACTCCCCCAGGTTGCGCAAAGAGCTCGCCAGCTGGATCACGCACTGCGGACGGTGCTCATCGTCGAGGCCCAATGTGAGCGCCCGGCGGTACAGTTCCACCGCCTCGGCAGGCTTCCCCGCCGAGTCCCGCGCGCCGGCACGTTCGAACTCCGCGCGTGCGTCGTCCGATCCGCGCTCGGCGGCCAGGGCGTCGATCCGCGCGATGGTGTCGTCGCCGACCTCTTCGCCCGTCGCGTCGTCCCACACCTCGTCGATGCGCTCATCCCACGTCTTCATCGCTGCTCTCTCCCTGGATGGAAAAGAGGGCGGATGCCGCAGCATCCGCCCTCTTCATTGGATCGTTTGCGATCACTCAGCCTTGTCGGCAGCCTTCTTGGCCGGAGCCTTCTTGGCGGCAGGCTTCTTGGCAGCCGGCTTCTTCTCGGCGGGCTCGTCCGCAGCGTCGGCGTCGGCCTTCTTGGCCGGAGCCTTCTTCGCGGGCGCCTTCTTGGCGGGAGCCTTCTTGGCCGGCTTCTCCTCGGCTTCGGTCTCTGCCTCGGCGGCCTCGTCGTCCGTGACGATGAAGTCGGAGAGGTCGACGGCCTTGCCGTTGCTGTCGACGACCTTGACCTTGCCGAGCGCGATGGCGAGGGCCTTGTTGCGGGCGACCTCACCGACGAGCGCGGGCAGCTGGTTCGAGGACTGCAGCGCCTCGACGAACTCCTGCGGAGCCATCCCGTACTGCGCGGCCGACTGGATCAGGTACTGGCTGAGCTCTTCCTGCGAGACCTGCACGTCGGCCTGCTCGGCGATCGTGTCGAGCAGCACCTGCGTACGGAACTGCTTCTCGCTCGCCTCGGTGACCTCGGCGCGGTGCACGTCGTCCTCGAGACGGCCTTCGCCCTCGAGGTGGTTGTGCACCTCGTCCTCGATGAGCTGCGGCGGAACCGGGATCTCGATCTTCTCGAGCAGCGCCTCGACGAGCTTGTCGCGCGCGGCGGAACCCTGCGTGAAGACACCCTGCTGTGCGACGCGCTCGGCCAGGCTCTCGCGGAGTTCCGCGATGGTGTCGAACTCGCTCGCGATCTGCGCGAAGTCGTCGTCGGCCTCGGGAAGCTCGCGCTCCTTGACGGCCTTCACGCTCACGGAGACCTCGGCCTCGGAGCCGGCGTGGTCGCCGCCCACGAGAGCCGAGCGGAACGTGGTGTCCTCACCGGCGGTGAGCGACTCGATCGCGTCGTCGATGCCCTCGAGCAGCTCGCCGGAGCCGATCTCGTAGGAGACACCCTCGGCGCGGTCGATCTCGGCGCCGTCGATCGTCGCGACGAGGTCGAGTTCAACGAAGTCGCCCTTCGCTGCGGGACGGTCGACGGGGACGAGCGTGCCGAAGCGCGCGCGCATGTTGTCGAGCTCGGCGTCCAGTGCGGCCTCGTCGGCCTCGACGGCGTCGACCGTCACGGTGATGTCGTCGTAAGCGGGCAGATCGATGTCGGGGCGGACGTCCACCTCGATGTCGACGAGCAGGTCTCCGGAGAAGTCCTTCTCGTTCGGCCACTGCGTGATGTCAGCGGCCGGACGGCCGACGACGCGCAGCTTGTGCTCGACCGTGGCGTCACGGAAGAACTTGTCCAGGCCCTCGTTCACCGCGTGCTCGATGACCGCACCGCGGCCGATGCGCTGATCGATGATGGGCGCCGGGACCTTGCCCTTGCGGAAGCCGGGGATCTGCACGTCCTGAGCGATGTGCTCGTAGGCGTGAGCGATGCTGGGCTTGAGGTCGTCCGGGGTGACCGTGATGCTGAGCTTGACCCGGGTCGGGGTCAGCTTCTCGACGGTGCTGTTCGCCATGCTGGTGTGTTCTCCTTGTGATTTCCGCGCGGTATCGCGGCTGTAAGGTCCGTGGGGCCGTGTCGGGGCGACAGGAGTTGAACCTGCGACCTCCCGCTCCCAAAGCGGGCGCTCTACCAAGCTGAGCTACGCCCCGGGGAATCCGCACGCAGATTCAGCCCCACCGAGTCTAACGGACAAGAGCACTCCCGACTGTCCGGTATGATCGATGAGTCCGGAGATACGACTCCGGCCCGACCCCGAGATTCCGCGGGGATTCGGGGCTGTAGCTTAGTGGTAAAGCCTTAGTCTTCCAAACTAATGATGCGGGTTCGATTCCCGTCAGCCCCTCCGGATCAGAAGGCCCTCATCGAATACGGTGGGGGCCTTCTCGCATGCTCGGCGGTCGGTCCAATACGCTGACAGCACCGACCACGCAGTCTCCGACCGGAAGGCACCATCGAATGGGCACGACGTGACCGCCCCGCTTCGGCCCGACCTGGAGACTTCGACGCCTTCGACACGCGGCCCCCACGAGCTGCCGGTGCGCTTCTCCTCGAGTCCATACGCGACCGCGAAGCCCCGTGCTCGCCGTCGCCCGCGTCGGGGGCTCGTCATCGGCGTTCTCGGGGGCGCCGCGGTGATCGCCGCCCTCGGCATCACCCAGCTGACCGCGAACCTCGGCTACGACGCTGCCGCGGACCGATTCGCCGACACACTGCGAACCGCGACGGCGGTCACGTCGGAGACCGCTCACACCCGAGACGTGCTCGCCCGGGCGACCGATGCCGGTCACGTGATCCGAGACGCCGGCAGCGCACCGATCGCCGTGCCGGAGGACATCGTCTCGGCGCTGTCGACCGCCATCGCCGAGGGCGAAGAAGTCGGAGCTGCCGCGGAGAAGCTTCTCGCCACCGCATTGCCGTCCCCCGGGACGAAGCCGATCTGGTTCTGGGAGCTGTTCGGAGCCTCTTCGGAGCTCGTCGAGGACGAGAGCTCGCTCGACGACCTGGTGCAGGACCTCGAAACCGCGTCCGAGAGCGCCGTCGAGGCCGAGGATGCCGTCCAGGAGAGCGGCCTGGCCGTGCTCTCCTCCGCCGGCGAGTCAGCCGCGGCTTTCGAGGCCGCACATCCCTCAGCCCGCAACGATGCCGTGATCGCGCTCCGCAACGCCGCTGCGGATGCGCTCGCAGCGACCACCATCGACGACGACGCGGCGACGACCTATGTCGCACTGCAGGACGCCGGCGCGCAGGTCGTCGCGACGGAGTCCGAAGAAATGGCGGAGAAGTCGGGGCCGTTGCGAGGTGCTCGCCTGGAGATCGAGGCCTTCGCCCGCTCCCTTGCCCCCGGCGTGCTCCTCGAGTTCGACTGGTCCCCCGTGGTCAACGGCGCGGGTTACAACGGCAGCATGGGCGGGTACACCACGTGGTGGTGGGACGACCCCGGCCGCGCCCACATCGAGCTGTCGGACTCCGTCGCCGAGCAGTGGCCGGCGGAGCGGAGCAAGGCACTCGTCGCGCACGAGGTGGGTCACGCGATCAGCGTGAAGTGCGAGGACATGTACGACGCGTCGACGCAGGACAGCATCGAGAAGTGGGCCACCGCGTGGGCCATCAGTATGGGATACACCGACGATGCCAACGGGGTCTGGGCCTACGGATACCCGCCCCAGGAGTACGTCGACGCCGCCGCAGGCTGCCGCTGAGCCACGAAGCAGACCCGGGAACGGAAGAAGCCGCCGTGATCGCTCACGGCGGCTTCTTCGATGTCAGCTCGAAGTCACTGTCCCCGACGCTCGCGCAGCTGCGTGAGTGCGTCGTCGAGAAGCTGGACGGCTTCCTCGTCGGTGCGACGCTCCTTCACATACGCGAGGTGCGTCTTGTACGGCTCCGGCTTCGCGAGAGCAGGAGGGTTCTCCTTGTCGCGCCCGGCCGGGAGACCCGACTGCGGGTGGTCGATCGTCTCGGGGATCTCTTCTTCGGGAAGTCCCGCGGCGAAGTAGCGCACGGTCTCGTTGCCGAGCCCGTCCCAGTACGAGACGGCGATGCGGTCGGCGTGATAGCCGTGATCCTGTTCGCCCATCGGGCCGGAACCCACACGGGTGCCGCGGATGGCGTTTCCACCGGTAGCCATCAGATGACCTCGAATTTCGTGATGAGGCCCAGCGCGACGATGGCGACGAACCATGTCAGTGCCAGGACGACGGTGAAGCGGTTCAGGTTCCGCTCCGCAAGACCGGAGGAGCCGACCGCAGAGGTCATGCCTCCACCGAACATGTCGGACAGTCCACCGCCCCGACCTTTGTGCAGAAGGATGAGGAGGGTCAGCAGAACGCTGGTGATGCCCAGCACGACCTGCAGGACGAACTCGAGAATTGCCACGAGAAAGAGCCTTTCGCTGGGGCCGGAACGCCCCCGTAACGGTCAAGTATACGGTGCAGCGGGGCCGCAGCCCCGCTGCACTCACACTCCGACGTGCTTCTCGAAGCGGATGATCGCTGCGAACTCGTCCACGACGAGGCTCGCCCCGCCGACCAGTGCGCCGTCCACGTCGGGCTCACGCATGAAGCTGGCGATGTTCGCCGCCTTCACGGAGCCGCCGTAGAGGATGCGCGTGCGCGCGGCGGCCTCGTCGCCCAGAACCTTCGCGACGACCGCACGCAGAGCGGCGCAGACATCCTGCGCCTGCTGCGGCGTCGCGGCCTGGCCGGAGCCGATCGCCCACACGGGCTCGTACGCCACGACGATGTCCGCCTTCGGGGACACGCCCTGAAGCGCGGCCTCGAGCTGGGACACCGGAACGGCGCTGGCACCGAACTTCTCGAGGTCACCCGCGGTCTCGCCGACGCAGATCACCGGCACGAGACCGTGCTTGAGCGATGCCTGCACCTTGGCCGCCACGACATCGTCGCCCTCGGCGTGGTACTCACGACGCTCCGAGTGGCCGATGATGACGTACTTCGCGTCGAGCTTCGCCAGGAAAGCCCCGGAGACCTCGCCGGTGTACGCACCGGAGTCGTGTGCCGACACGTCCTGTGCACCGAGCGCGAACGGGATCTTGTCCGCGTCGATGAGCGTCTGCACGCTGCGGATGTCGGTGAATGGCGGGAAGACCGCCACCTCGACGGATCCGTCTTCGTGCTTGGCATCCTTCAACGTCCAGTGCAGCTTCTGCACGAACGCGACCGCCTGCAGGTGGTCGAGATTCATCTTCCAGTTTCCCGCGATCAGCGGGGTACGGGAGTTCACGCCCATCCGAGGACCTCCAGCCCAGGTAGTTTCTTGCCCTCGAGGAATTCGAGGCTCGCGCCGCCGCCGGTCGAGATGTGACCGAACTGGTCGTCGCTGAATCCGAGCTGACGCACAGCCGCGGCGGAATCGCCGCCGCCGACGACACTGAGGCCGTCGACCTCGGTGAGCGCCTGAGCCACGGTCTTCGTGCCGGCCGCGAACGCCGGGAACTCGAACACGCCCATCGGGCCGTTCCAGAACACGGTCTTCGACTCGCGGATGACCTCGCCGAAGTGCGCGGCCGTCTCCGGACCGATGTCGAGCCCGATGCCGGAGGCACCGAACGGCGTCGACTCGATCGCGTCTGCGGCGACGACTTCGTGCGCGGCGTCCGCACCGAACGATGCGGCGACGACGACATCGGTGGGGAGTACGAGCTCCACACCGCGTTCGGCCGCTTCCGCGATGTATCCGCGGACCGTCTCGAGCTGATCCTCTTCCAGCAGGCTCGAAGCCACAGCGTGACCCTGCGCCTTCAGGAAGGTGAAGAGCATTCCGCCACCGACGAGAATCTTGTCGACGCGCGGCAGCAGGTGCGAGATGACGCCGAGCTTGTCGCTGACCTTCGACCCGCCGAGCACGACCGCGTACGGGCGCTCGGGATTCTCGGTCAGGCGGTCGAGCACGTCGAGCTCGGCCGCGATCAGCAGACCGGCCGCAGACGGGAGCAGTTCGGCGAGCTCGTAGACGCTCGCCTGCTTGCGATGCACGACTCCGAACCCGTCGGAGACGAGCACGTCGCCGAGCTTGGCGAGCTCAGCCGCGAAGGCTCCGCGCGCGGCGTCGTCCTTCGCGGTCTCGCCCGGGTTGAACCGCAGGTTCTCGATGACGACGACCCCGCCGTCGTCGAGCGATGCCACGGCCTCCTTCGCCGACTCGCCGACCGTGTCGCGTGCGAACGCGACCGGAGCGCCGAGCAGCTCGGACAGCCGCTGAGCAACCGGCTCCAAGCTGTACTGCGGGTCGGGCGCGCCATCCGGCCGCCCGAGGTGAGAGCACACGACGACGCGGGCGCCCGCGTTGATGAGTGCGTTGAGGGTCGGCAGCGAGGCGCGGACACGGCCATCGTCCGTGATGATCCCGTCCCGGAGCGGGACGTTGAGATCACAACGGACGATGACGCGCTTGCCCTCGAGCGACCCCAGTGTGTCCAGGGTGCGCAGAGTCATGTTTCTGAGCTTAGAGGCGCTCGGCCACGTACTCGGTCAGGTCGACGAGACGGTTGGAGTAGCCCCACTCGTTGTCGTACCAGCTCGAGACCTTGATCAGGTTGCCGCTCACGTTGGTGAGCGTCGAGTCGAAGATCGAGGAGTGCGGGTTGTGCACGATGTCGCTCGAGACGATCGGGTCCTCGTTGTACTGGAGGTAGCCGGCGAGGCGACCATCGGCAGCAGCCTTCTTGTACGCCTCGTTGACCTCGTCGACCGTGAGGTTCTCGCGGTCGGTGATGAGGGTGAGGTCGACGATCGAGCCGGTGGGAACCGGAACGCGGTACGACGAGCCGCTCAGCTTGCCCTGGAGCTCCGGGAGCACCTCGCCGATGGCCTTGGCGGCTCCGGTCGAAGCAGGGGTGATGTTGATCGCGGCAGCGCGGGCACGACGGAGGTCGCTGTGCGGGCCGTCCTGCAGGTTCTGGTCGGCGGTGTACGCGTGCGCGGTCATCATGAAGCCGCGGTCGATGCCGAACGCGTCGTTGAAGACCTGTGCCAGCGGCGCGAGGCAGTTCGTGGTGCAGGACGCGTTGGAGATGATGTGATCCGTCTCCGGGTTGTACGTGTCCTCGTTCACGCCCATGACGAACGTGCCGTCGACACCGGTTCCCGGAGCCGAGATGAGGACCTTCTTCGCGCCGGCCTCGATGTGCTTCTTGGCGAGCTCGGCCTTGGTGAAGAAGCCGGTCGACTCGATGACGATGTCGACACCCAGCTCGCCCCAGGGGAGGCCTGCGGGGTCGCGCTCGGCGAAGGCCTTGATGACCTTGCCGTTGACCGTGATGCTCTCGTCGTCGTAGCTGATGTCGGCGTCGAGGACGCCGCCCACCGAGTCGTACTTCAGCAGGTGCGCCAGGGTCTTGTTGTCGGTGAGGTCGTTGACGGCGACGATCTCAAGGTCCGCTCCCTGCGCGAGAGCCGCGCGGAAGTAGTTGCGTCCGATGCGGCCGAAGCCGTTGATACCGATCTTGACAGACACTCAGGTCTCCCTGTTTCTCGTGCGCTGCACACAGCTTTCCAGCATGAGTGAAGCGCGGGGTTTTTTGGCTGAGAGGGCGTCCCGACGAGCCGGAGCCCGTCGGGACGCGACCCGATTACGACAGTACCAGCAGGCCGTTCGTCTGCTTGCGGGCGACGTCGAGGCGCTGGGCGACGTTCTCCCAGTTCGCGATGTTCCACGCGGCCTTGACGTAGTCGGCCTTGACGTTGAGGTAGTCGAGGTAGAACGCGTGCTCCCACATGTCGAGCTGGAAGAGCGGGATCGTGCCCTGCGCCGTGTTCGACTGCTGGTCGAACAGCTGCTGGATGATCAGGCGCGAGCCGATCGAGTCCCAGCTGAGCACGGCCCAGCCGGAGCCCTGGATGCCGGTCGCCGCTGCAGTGAAGTGCGCCTGGAACTTCTCGAACGAGCCGAAGTACTCGTCGATGGCCGCCTTCAGCTCGCCCTCGGGCTGGCCTCCGCCGTTCGGCGAGAGGTTCGTCCAGAAGATCGAGTGGTTGACGTGGCCGCCGAGGTTGAAGGCGAGGTCCTTCTCGAGCTTGTTGACGTTCGCGAGGTTGCCGCTCTCGCGGGCCTCGGCGAGCTGGTCGAGCGCGGTGTTCGCGCCCGCGACGTAGGTCGCGTGGTGCTTGTCATGGTGCAGTTCCATGATCTTGCCGCTGATGTGCGGCTCGAGGGCTGCGAAGTCGTAGGGAAGGTCGGGGAGCGTGTAGGTCGCCATATCGCTTTCATCCAATCCGCGCCGCGCCGCGGCGCTTGCCGATCCTCCGCGCCGCCGATGTGCGGCGTAGAGCGGACAACTTTCATCCTACTGACGACAACGCGGGTGCGCCCCGGAACCTTCCGCCATATGACGGTTCGGACCGATCGCGGTCGGATCAGACGTTCAGCCCCAGGTGCGGGATGCCGAGAGCGAATGGGCTGAGCGCGAGCTTGCGACGGTCGACGTACATCAGGGAGTCCTGTCGCAGTGCCGCCGGAGTCGGCGCCCCCGTGGCCACGATCTGCTCCAGGAGGGCGTCCGCCGCGGTCGACGCGTTCGGGGTGGTGGCGGGGAACGAGATCCGCTCTGCGAGCGCCTTTCCGCCCACCGGCATCACATGGATGTTTCCCGCTCCCGCCTTGAACGCGATGGTCAGCGAGGTCTTGCGACGCGCCGCCCACCGTTCGGCCCTGGCGAGGGCGTCATGCGCCGGGTCGGCATACCAGACGTGCAGTTGCGCCTCCGACCGCCCATCCCCCAGCGCCGCCGTCGCCTCGTACAGCGAGACGAGCGTCTGGGTCAGGACGGGAGCCAGGGCATCGAAGTCCTCGACGGACCGCTCCCCCGGCAGATAGCTCCCGTTCGGGAGGAGGGCGATGTCATCCGCGCGCCACCGGTAGGGAAGAGCGGAGTCGGGCAGCGACTCGAAGTTCCGATACTCCTCGTCGGCCGCCGCATCCGCCTGCTCGACGAGGATGTGCGCGCCGCCGCTGCCCGAGGGACGCACGGTAACGAGCCGCGCACCGTCGTACCAGCGGACAAAAGGCCCCTCGGCGATCGTGGGAGCGACGCCGAGCACGATGACCGCATCGCGGATCGCCTCCGCGAACGGCGTCCCGACCGTCGCCTCACCGAATTCTGCGCTACGCCAGTCGAAGACACTCATACGGCGAGTCTCTCAGACGTCGAGTCCCACGGGCACGGCGGCCTCGGTACCCGGAATGCCCTCCTGCTGAGCGCGCTTGTCGGCCATCGCCAGCAGACGGCGGATGCGTCCGGCAACGGCATCCTTCGTCAGCGGCGGGTCGGCGTGATGGCCGAGCTCGTCGAGGCTGGCGTCCCGGTGAGCCAGACGCAGCTCTCCGGCGACCTTCAGATGATCGGGCACCTCGTCGGCCAGGATCTCGAGCGCGCGCTCCACACGGGCACAAGCGGCGACAGCAGCCTGCGCCGAACGGCGCAGGTTCGCGTCGTCGAAGTTCACGAGGCGGTTGACCCCGGCCCGGACCTCGCGGCGCTGACGGAGTTCTTCCCACGCGATGGCGGTCTTCTGCGCGCCCATCTCGTTGAGGATGGTGCGGATCGCCTCACCTTCGCGCACGACGACGCGCGGCATGCCGCGGACCTCGCGCGCCTTGGCGGCCACGCCGAGCCGGTGCGCTGCACCGACGAGAGCCATCGCCGCTTCCGACGACGGGCAGACGACCTCGAGCATGGCCGAACGGCCCGGCTCGCTCAGCGTGCCCGCGGCGAGGAACGCGCCACGCCACAGGCCGGCGACCTCGGCCCGAGAGCCGGTCGTGAGGCGGTTCGGGAGCCCCCGCACGGGGCGCCGCCGCTGGTCGAGGAGCCCCGTCTGACGGGCGAGCGTCTCGCCCTGGGCGATCACCCGCACGGCCCACCGGGCACCATCGTTCGCGGTGCTCGACTGCACCTGCGCGATCTCGGGACGCACGCCATAGATCTCGGCGAGGTCACGTGCGACGCGGCGCGCGAGCGTCTCGGCGTCCACCTCGGCCTCCACGGCCACACGGCCGGCGATGGAATGCAGACCACCGGCGAACCGGAGGATCGCGGTGACTTCCGCAACTCGCACCGTCGGGGGTGCATTGCGGATGCTGACCAGCTCGGCCTTGACGTCGGTGGTTAGTGCCACGACACTCCTTCACGTTCACGCGCCGGGTCGCGGCGCAAACGTCCAGCTTACTCGGCCGGGCGGACCGCTATTCTCGGCCGAGGTCCCGGTGGCGGACGTTGACGGCGACGCCGGGGATCGCGGACAGCCTGCGCGCGAGCTCCTCCGACATCGCGACCGAACGGTGTTTTCCGCCCGTGCAGCCGATCGCGATCGTGGAGTGGCTCTTGTTCTCGCGCTGATACCCCTCGAGGACAGGCACGAGGGCCGTCGAGTAGGCGTCCAGGAACTCCATCGCACCCGGCCGCGAGAGGACGTACTCACGGACCGTCTCGTCCTGGCCGGTCAGGCCGCGGAGTTCTTCGTTCCAGAACGGGTTGGGCAGGAATCTCATGTCGGCGACGATGTCGACGTCGGTCGGCAGGCCGTACTTGAATCCGAAGCTGAGGAGCGTCACTCGGTGACGCGCCGCGCCTTCCTCCGAGAAGATGTCCGAGACCTGTGTCGCCAGTTGATGGATGTTGAGTCTCGAGGTGTCGATGACCAAGTCCGCTGCCTCGCGGATCGGTGCGAGCCGGGTGCGCTCGATGCGGATCCCGTCGAGGAGAGTCCCATCCCCCTGGAGCGGATGCGGTCGCCGGACGGACTCGAAGCGCCGCACGAGGACGTCGTCCGAGGCGTCGAGGAACAGGACACGGACGGAACCGCGAGACCGGAGAGCGCGCGCGACACCGGGGAAATCATCGAAGAGGTTGCGTCCTCGGACATCGACCACGGCGGCGACCTTGGGAAGCGCATTGCCGCCCATATCGGTCAGATCCAGCAGCGGCCGGAGGATCTGGGGCGGGAGATTGTCGACGACGTACCAGCCGAGATCCTCCAGCGCATTCGCCACCGTGGTCCGGCCCGCGCCGGACATTCCCGTGACGATGAGGAACTCGCCCTTTTCCTCGTCAGACATTGCTCAGTGCTCCCTCTCCCCCTCGGCTACCAGCCTAGCGAGTGGACAGGTGCGAATGGATGTTCTGGGCGAGCACGGGCCCGATTCCCTGCACTTCTTCGATCTGTCCCGGTTCGGCGGCGCGGAGTGCCGTCACCGAGCCGAAGTGCTTGAGAAGGACCTTGATGCGCGATGCCCCGAGCCCCGGCACCTCGGCGAGCACGGACGAGATGTCGTTGCGCCGTCGCTTGCGCTGGTGCGTGATCGCGAAGCGGTGCGCTTCATCACGAAGACGCTGCAGCAGATAGAGCGCCTCGCTGGTGCGCGGCAGGATCACCGGGAAGTCGTCACCGGGGAGCCAGACCTCCTCCAGGCGCTTCGCGATGCCGCACACCGCGATCTCCGGGTGCCCGGCATCGCGGAGGGCACGGGCCGCCGCTTCCACCTGTGGTTGTCCGCCGTCGACGAGCAGCAGCTGCGGCGGGTAGGCGAACCGTGGCTTGCGGCGCACCGTCGCCTCACCCAGATCTTCTGCGACGACCGCCTCGGTCGTCGGATCGATGACCTCCGGTTCCTCGGGACGATCGAGGTAGGCGAGCCGACGACGAAGCACCTGGTACATGGAGTCGGTGTCATCCGTCGTCTCGGCGATGTTGAACGAGCGGTACTGGTCCTTGCGAGGAAGACCGTCTTCGAACACCACCATCGACGCCACGACGTTCGTGCCGCCGAGATGCGAGATGTCGAAGCATTCGATGCGCAGCGGGGCCTCGGACATCCCGAGCGCCTCCTGCAGGTCTGTGAGGGCCTGTGTGCGGGCGACGTAGTCGCTCGTGCGACGGGTCTTGTAGCGGATCAGCGCCTGCTGCGCGTTCAGCGTCGCGGTGCGCATGAGGTCGGCCCGCTGGCCGCGCTGCGCGACCGCGATCTCGACCTTCTTGCCACGACGCTCGCGCAGCCACACCTCGAGCTCGGCAGCGTCGTCGGGCAGTGTCGGGACCAGGATGCGGCGAGGGACGTCCTGCGCCTCGCCGTACGCCTGCTGCAGGACCTGTTCGACGAGATCGCCACTCGAGATGTCGATCTCCTTCTCGATGGTCAGCGCACGCACACCGCGCACCCGGCCGCCGCGGATCACGAAGTGCTGCACCGCCGCCGCCAGCTCGTCCTCGGCGATCCCGAAGAGATCGGCATCCTCGTCGGAGGGGAGCACGAGTGCGCTCTTACCCAGCACCGCTTCGATCGCCGTGAGCTTGTCCCGGTACTTCGCCGCCGCCTCGTAGTCCATCGCCGCCGAAGCAGCCAGCATCCGTTTGGTGAGCTCGCGGGTGAAGCGCTCATCACCGCCGGCCATGAATGCCACGAAGTCATCGACCATGGCCCGGTGCTCCTCGATGCTCACCGTCATCGAGCAGGGGCCACCGCACTTGCCGATCTGCCCCGGGAAACAGGGCCTGCCGGTCTGCATCGCACGTTTGTAGCTGGAGTCGCTGCAGGTGCGGATCGGGAACGCCTTGATCATCAGATCGATGGTCTCGTGCACCGCCCACACCTTCGGGAACGGACCGAAGTACCGCGCACCGGGGATCTTGCGATTGCGCGTGACGATCACCCTGGGCGCTTCGTCGGCGAGCGTCACCGCCATGAAGGGATACGACTTGTCGTCCTTGTAGCGCACGTTGAACGGCGGATCGAACTCCTTGATCCACATGTATTCCAGCTGCAGCGAGTCGACGTCCGTCGACACGACCGTCCACTCGACGGATGCCGCCGTCGTGACCATGCGCCGGGTGCGCTCGTGGAGCGTCCGCAGCGGGGCGAAGTAGTTCGACAGGCGCTGACGCAGGTTCTTCGCCTTGCCGACATACAGCACCCGGCCGGACGCATCACGGAAGCGATACACGCCGGGATCGGTCGGTATCTCCCCCGGCCGCGGCTTGTACGGCAGCACGTCGGCCATCAGCTGGCCTTCCGCGCGGAGCGCCCCTCACCCAGGATCTCGCCGAGGAACAGGCCGGTGTGGCTCGCCTCGACGCGTGCGATCTGCTCCGGGGTGCCCGTGGCGACGATCTGGCCACCGCCGGAACCGCCCTCGGGGCCGAGATCGATCACCCAGTCGGCCGACTTGATCACATCGAGGTTGTGCTCGATGACGATCACGGTGTTGCCCTTGTCGACCAGTCCGTTCAGCACCTCGAGGAGCTTGCGGACATCTTCGAAGTGCAGACCCGTCGTCGGCTCGTCGAGCACGTAGATGCTGCGTCCGTTGCTGCGGCGCTGGAGCTCGGTGGCGAGCTTGACGCGCTGCGCCTCCCCACCCGAGAGCGTCGTCGCCGACTGTCCGAGTCGGACGTAGCCGAGCCCCACGTCGACGAGCGTCTTCATGTATCGGTGGATGGCCTGGATCGGCTCGAAGAACTCCGCCGCCTCTTCGATAGGCATCTCGAGCACCTCGGCGATGTTCTTGCCCTTGTAGTGCACGGCCAGCGTGTCGCGGTTGTACCGCTTGCCGTGGCAGACCTCGCAGTCGACGTACACGTCGGGCAGGAAGTTCATCTCGATCTTGATCGTGCCGTCACCGGAGCACGCCTCGCAGCGGCCACCCTTGACGTTGAAACTGAAGCGGCCGGGCTGATAGCCGCGGACCTTCGCCTCCGGCGTCTCGCTGAAGAGTGTGCGGATGCGATCGAACACGCCCGTGTACGTGGCGGGGTTCGACCGCGGGGTGCGGCCGATCGGTGCCTGGTCGACGTGGACGACCTTGTCGAGGTTGTCGAGTCCGGTCACGCGCGTGTGCTTGCCGGGGACCGTGCGAGCACCGTTCAGCCGCGACGCGAGCACCTGGTACAGGATGTCGTTCACGAGCGAGGACTTGCCGGAGCCGCTGACACCGGTGACGGCCGTGAGCACACCCAGCGGGAAGTCGGCTGTGACGTTGCGGAGGTTGTTGGCCCGAGCGCCCACGACGCTCAGCATCCGCTTCTTGTCGATCTTGCGGCGCTTCGTCGGCATGGGGATCTCACGGCGACCCGAGAGGTACTCCCCCGTCATCGAGTCGCTGTCCTCGAGCAGTGCCGAATACGGACCCGAGTGCACCACCTCGCCGCCGTTGACGCCGGCGCCGGGACCGATGTCGACCACCCAGTCGGCCGCTTCGATCGTCTCCTCGTCGTGCTCGACGACGATGAGCGTGTTGCCGAGGTCGCGCAGCTTCAGCAGGGTGTCGATGAGGCGTCGGTTGTCACGCTGGTGGAGTCCGATCGACGGCTCGTCGAGCACGTAGAGCACCCCGGTGAGGCCGGAGCCGATCTGCGTCGCCAGGCGGATGCGCTGCGCCTCTCCACCGGACAGGGATCCGGCCGAGCGGCTGAGGTTGAGGTAGGAGAGTCCGACCTGGAGCAGGAAGTCGAGACGCAGACGGATCTCGCGCAGCACCTGAGCGGCGATCTTCGCCTCACGGTCGGTGAGGGTGAGGGTCTCCATGAACCCGCGGGCGTCGGCGAGGCTGAGGTGCGAGACCTCGGCGATGGAGTGACCGTGCACCTGTACGGCGAGCACCTCGGGCTTGAGGCGGTTGCCGTCGCAGACCGGGCACGGCACTTCGCGGAGGTACTCGCCCCACCGGCTGCGCTGGTTGTCGGACTCCGCCTGCAGGTACTGCCGCTCGATGTAGGGGACGACGCCCTCGAAGCCGGAGGCGTAGCGCATCTCGCGTCCGTAGCGGTTCTTCCACTTGACGGTCACCTTGTAGTTCTCGCCGCGCAGGATCGCGTTCTGCACATCGGAGTGCAGCTTGCGCCACGGGGTGTCCAGCGAGAAGTCCAGATCGCGCGAGAGTCCCTCGAGCAGGCGCTCGTAGTACTGGAAGAGGCCCTTGCCCTGGGTGGTCCAGGGGATGATGACGCCCTCACGGATCGAGAGATCTTCGTCGCCCAGCATCAGGTCGACGTCGACCGACATGCGGGTGCCGAGCCCGGAGCAAGCCGGGCACGCACCGAACGGCGCGTTGAACGAGAACGTGCGGGGCTCGATCTCGGTGAGCGTGAGCGCGTGCCCGTTCGGGCAAGCGAGTTTCTCGGAGAACGTCTGCCACGCGTCGTCGCCCTCGCCGTCGACGTAGTTGATCTGCACCACTCCGCCGGCGAGACCGAGCGCGGTCTCGACCGAATCGGTCACGCGGCCGAGGATGTCATCAGACGCCACGAGGCGGTCGACGACCACCGCGATGTCGTGCTTGTAGCTCTTCTTGAGCGTCGGCGGCTCGGCGAGTTGGACGAGATCTCCGTCGACGATGGCACGCGAGTAGCCCTTCGCACCCAGTTCGCGGAACAGGTCGACGAACTCACCCTTCTTCTGAGAGACGATCGGTGCGACGACCTGGTATCGGGTGCGCTCCGGAAGCTCCATGAGCTGATCGGCGATCTGCTGCACCGTCTGACGCTGGATGCGCTCCCCGCATTCGGGACAGTGCGGGATGCCGATGCGCGCCCAGAGCAGGCGCATGTAGTCGTAGATCTCGGTGATGGTGCCGACGGTCGACCGCGGGTTGCGGTTGGTCGACTTCTGGTCGATGGAGACGGCCGGGCTGAGGCCCTCGATGAAGTCGACGTCGGGGCGGTCGACCTGCCCGAGGAACTGGCGCGCGTACGCGCTCAGCGATTCGACGTAGCGACGCTGCCCTTCGGCGAAGATCGTGTCGAACGCGAGACTCGACTTGCCCGACCCGGACAAGCCGGTGAACACGACCAGTGAGTCGCGCGGGATGTCGATGTCGACGTTCTTGAGATTGTGGACGCGGGCACCGCGGACACTGAGTTTTCCTGAGGAAGCAACGGGGACGATGGGCACCGAACAAGTCTACGAGGGACCACGGACATCGGCTCCGACTCCGGCTTCCACGACGGCATCTCCCCCGCCTGGGGCCGTGTGCGCCGGCTCCGCATCCGCCCGCTTCGAAGCCCGCAGCGCGAGCAGTACGCCCACGACCAGGGCCGCGGCGGCGACCGGCGCGAGCCATGCCGTTCCTCGGTCGACACCGCCCGGAGCGAGCAGCCACATCGCGAAGACCAGCGGCTGCGAGAGGAGCTGCACGACGAGGAACCGCAGGAGAGTCGGCCCCAGCACCCGCAGAGCGAGGCGCGACCGCAACGGCACGACCAGGCTGAGCGCGGCGAGGACGTGGATGGCGTGCACGAGCAGGAGCGCAAGAGCCGTCCGGCCGGGAGACGGCTCCGTGAGGATCACGCCGAACGGGAGGCATGCCGCAGCCGCCCACGCCGTGAGCGTGCGAGGGATGACGACGGCAACCAGGGCCGCGACCACCGCGATCCCCTGCCAGAGGGGGAACGGGACCAGCACCACCGCGCCGACCGAGACGACGCCGAGGAGGAGCAGCCGGATCGTGATCCCGGGTACGGCACCCGGCACCCGGATCCGCCGGATCGTACGACTCATCGTCGCACCGCCCTCATCCGCTGCTGGCGCAGGGCCGCCAAACGCATCGCGGCATCGACATCCGGGGCCGCCCACGACACCACCTCGATACCCGCATGGCGCAGCTCGGTCAGGATGTCGGTCCGTTCCGCGAGAACGGTGCGCAACGCGATGTGCTGCTCCCGCGTGAGGCGTGATGCGTCCGGCGTCGGGAGCACATCCACCGCGACGACGGCGTGGCCGGCCGCCCGCCATCGGGTCGCCAGCTGGGCAGCCACCCCGTCGAAGAAGGTCGAGAGCACGTACACGATGGAGCCGGACGGAACGACGGGCGAACGGCGATAGGGCGAGCCATCGGTGCTCGGACCGGTCGCGGCGATGACGTCGCGCATCCGGGCCAGGTGTCGCGCTCCTCCGCCCGAGGGGATGCTCCGTCCCCCGCTCGACAGCGCGTGGTAGGCGATCCTGTCGCCCGCACCGACGGCCGTGGTCGCGATCGACAGCGCCGCTTCTCGGGCGAGGTCCAACGAGGTCACGCCGGACCGGTCGGGGTCGGCGGCGCCCCAGCCCGCGACCACAGCGCCGAGATCCTCTGCCGTATCCACCGCGATGACGACCGACGAGTCGCTCAGGGTGTTGTTCCGGCGCACGAGGAGCTCACCGGGCCGCCGGGCAGCCCGGGCGGTGGCACGCCAGTCGACGCGGCGCAGCTCATCACCCGGCGCGAACGGATGGATGTCGCGGAAGCCGCCGCCCTGGCCCGGGCGCCCGCCCTCATGAGCGCCGTGAAGACCGGTGAGCCGCGGCGCCACGGGGAGTCCGCCGATGTGGCGCACGCGCGGCGGCGTGTTCCATCGGATCCCCACGGGCGGAGCCTCGTCCGTGATCCACGCACCGTCCAGCGCCACGCACCGGGCCGTCACGCTCAACAGATCCACCGGACCGGAGTGCTGAAGGCGGGTTCTCGTGGTGACCACGCATCGACCGACGCCGACGTCTGCGAGTCGCTGCGGGCCCTTGTCCTGTGCGACGGCGAGCTGCACCCAATCCGCATCGACGTGGACGTCGACCTCGCCCCGTGCCTCCGCCTGCTCACCGTCCGCACCGGCCTGCGCGCGCAGTTCGACGCGCAGCTCGGCCGCGGTAGGTCGGCGCACCAGCATCCAGGCCGTCGTCAGCGCAAGAGGCAGACCGATGCCGACGATGTCGGGCCGCGAGAACGCGAGCCCTGCCGCGACGAGCAGCGCCGCTCCGGCCACGCCGATGGCGACGACGGGGGTCCGCTGCCACCGGAGCGTCGTGTGTTCCGTGACGCGGATCGGATCGGTCATCGCACCGCGGATACGGTCGGTGGCACCGACGTCTTCGCGACGACCGCCGCGACGACCGATCGGGGATCCACGCCCTGCGCCCAGGCCTGCGGGGTGAGGGTGAGGCGGTGCGCGAGCACGGGTTCCGCGATGCGCTTGATGTCGTCCGGCCGCACATACGCCCGCCCGTCCAGCGCGGCGAGAGCGCGTCCAAGCAGCACCAGGGACTGCGAGCCGCGCGGAGAGGCACCCACCGAGACGTTCGCCACCTCACGCGTGGCGCGGACCAGCTCGACGCAGTAGCGGGCGACGTCCGCGTCGACGTGGATCCGTTCCACCGCTCGCTGGATCGCCCGCAGGCCCTCGCCGTCGACGACCGGCTCGACGGAGACGTCGGGCGACTGCCGTCGCACGCGGTCCAGGATGATGCGGGTCTCGTCGTCGACGTCCGGATAGCCGACCGAGAGCCGCACCATGAAGCGGTCGAGCTGGGCCTCGGGAAGCGCGTAGGTTCCCTCGTACTCGATCGGGTTCGACGTGGCGATGACATGGAACGGCTGGGGCAGCGGGAACCTGTTCCCCTCGACGGTGACCTGGTGCTCCGCCATCGCCTCGAGCATCGCCGACTGGGTCTTGGGGGTGGTGCGGTTGATCTCGTCCGCCAGCAGCAGCCCGGTGAAGATGGGCCCCGGCCGGAACTCGAAGTCGCCTGTCGCCGGTGCATAGACGTATGACCCGGTGACGTCTCCGGGGAGCATGTCGGGTGTGCACTG
Organism: Microbacterium sp. B19(2022); assembly: GCF_012030385.1. Taxonomy (NCBI): domain Bacteria; kingdom Bacillati; phylum Actinomycetota; class Actinomycetes; order Micrococcales; family Microbacteriaceae; genus Microbacterium; species Microbacterium sp. B19(2022). Next base: position 169,393 of record NZ_JAAUVO010000005.1, on the reverse strand, counting down.
CAAGCGCCGGAAGTCCAGACCCAGCGCAGAGGCCAGGCTCCGCGCTGCGAGTGTCTTGCCGAGCCCGGGGACGTCTTCGAACAGCACGTGACCACCGGCGAAGATCGCGGCCAGGGCGATCGTGAGCGGCTCGTCCATGCCGACGACGGCGGCGCCGACGCTCTCCCGCACTCGGTGTCCGAGAGTAGCGATCCGGGTGACGTCATCCGTGTTCATCGGTTCTCCTCCATGCCGGCTTTCGCGGCGGTCGGGTGGTCTGCGTTCGCGGAGGCCTCGGTCGTGATGCCCTCGACCGCGTCGAGCACCTTTTCGAGATCGGCGGCCTGAACCTCGCGCTTGTGGAGCGCGTCACGGACTCCCGGCCCGAGAAGCGCATCGATCGTCGCGTGCTGACCGGGATCATCGAGGTCGAGCCCCCGATGGGCCAGTCGACGATGCAGCACGTTCTGCACTCGACGAACGACCACGTGCCCGGCGACGCCGGTCCGCGAGTTGATCGACCAGGCGAGCCGAGACACTTCGGAGCCGCGCTCCGCACCTCGGCGTTGCTCCGGAGGCCAGAGGGAGCTTTCGTCGAAGAAGACCTGACGGCTCACGAGCGCGATCGTCAGCACGATCAGCAGCCAGGAGGCGGCGAACAGCAACGGCACGCCGAGTGCGCCGAGCAGCACGAGGACGACGGCCGCCACGACCGCCCCGAGCGCCAGGAGAATCAGCCGCGCCTTCATCGCCACCCCTCCTGGATGCCGCGCAGACAGGCCGCTGCCGCGGCGCGATCGCGCTCGTCCGCGACGAGACCGCCGAAACGGACCTGCTCGTATAGTCGGAGCAGCCCGACGACGTCGGCGGCTATCCCCGCACGTCGGCCGATGATCCGGACGGTGAACTCGGAAGGCGTCTCGTGAGGGGCGCGGCCGGCGCCGGCATCCGTCGCCGATTCCTCGAGACCGACCCACGCGGCGACGATGCTGTCGCCCGGTGCCGGGTCGACGTCGATCGTCCGCAGTGCTTCGTCGATCCCTCTTCGGATGACCGCTGCGTCAGGCTCGGCATCCACCCCGGCGACAGCCGCGCTCGACGCATCGATGTCGGCGGCCGCGCGCCGCGCGAGCGGTCGATCCCGCCAGAGACCGCGCACGTAGCGGACCAGCATCCTCACCCCGAAGAACAGCAGCGTCAACACCGCGATCGCGACGAGTGTGGCCATCACGGCGCCGATCACCTTGAGCAGGGGCGATTCCTCAGTCTGCTCCATCGGTCCGGGCGTCGACTCGGCAGGCGCGGGCTCACTGGTCGCTTCATTGACGATCTCCGCACCGTTGCCGGACAGCGGTCGGAACTGCGGAAGACCCTGGTGTGCAGCGACGAACATGAGGACCGCGAAGACGCCCGCGACCGTGATCAGAGACAGCAAGACACGGACCGCGCGAGAGCCGCCGACGCGCCTGTCCCCGGAAACCGGGGCTTCGGGGCGCGACATGCCTCCACCCTAGGGCGCGACTCCCGATGAATCCGTCGTCGGTCGCGCGAGTCGTGGGCGGCATCGCTCGGGTTCAGCCGAGATCCGGACGCCGCCCGGCGAATGGACCGAGGCCGTCGCGGAGCGCAGCGATCTCATCGATGCCCATGCCGACCGCCGCCATGACCTGGTGCGGAACATCCACGGCGCGCTCGCGCAGTGCCACGCCTGTCGCTGTCAGGGTGATCTCCAGTCGTCGCTCGTCCTCGCTGCTTCGCTGTCGCGCCACGAGTCCGTCTGCTTCGAGCCGCTTGACCAGGGGCGACGCGGTCGCAGGCTCCAACGCGAGATCCAGAGCGAGATCGTTCAGCGTGCGCGGCGCCCTCTCCCACAGGGCGAGCATCACGAGGTACTGCGGGTGCGTAAGTCCCAGTGGCTCGAGGATCGGGCGGTAGAGGGCGACGACGTTGCGTGCCGCGGTCACCAGGGCGAAGCACAGCTGGTTCTCCAGCTTGAGCAGGTCGTCGTCAGCCGTCACATGGACGACTATACATCTGCACTAATCATTAGTACACTAAGCAACATGGCACAGGACTCCGACCGCCCGCCCCTTCGCACCCGCATCCGCGAGGCAGGTGGCCTCTACTCCTGGGTGAACACGAACCTCATCCGGCTCGCCGGTCCTGCCTCCGTCGGCCCGTACGAGAAGACTCCTCCGCCGAGTGCCGCCGAACGCGCCGAACGCGCGTGCCCGCTGTGCGGTGCCCCGATGACCCAGCACGAGATCGATCGGTCGGGCCCCAAGCCGCTGATGCACTGCCCATAGGTCAGTCCGAGCCGGACGTATCGGTCGCCGAGCCGGTCGACTCGCGCGCGACATCGAGCCAGAACATCAGTTCGCTGTCGTCTTCGATGGCCTCAGGCGAGACGTCGAGCCATCCGGAACCCATCGTGCGCGAGCCCATGACCGCCCGCGCGACACCCGCGCGAGTCACGAGCGCCGCTCCGTTCTCGTCGTCGACGCGCACCAGGAGGACGCCGCCCGGACGCGCACCGAGAAGAATGCGACCGTCGTCGAGGAATGCCCGGGTTCCGAACATCCGCCGCTCCTCGATCTCGATGTCGGCGCTCAGCAGCGCCCTGATCCGATCGGCCAGCTCGTCCCCCGCAGCATCCATGGTCCGCGCGTCGCCTTACGCGTGCCCCGCGCGTTCCATCGCCCGGAGTTCCTTCTTGAGGTCCTGCACCTCGTCGCGCAGGCGTCCGGCGAGCTCGAACTTGAGCTCCGCCGCCGCCGCGAGCATCTGGTCGGACAGATCCTGGATCGTGGCTTCGAGCTGCAGCGCTCCCTCGGCCGCGATGCCGGTGCGGCGCAGGTTGGGCGTCGGCGACTTGCCCTTGCCCGATGCGCGACCACGGGCCGACATCAGCTCTGCCGTGTCGGCGCCTTCGCGGGCGAGTACGTCGGTGATGTCGGCGATGCGCTTGCGGAGGGGCTGCGGGTCGATGCCGTGTTCCTTGTTGTACGCGACCTGCTTCTCGCGTCGACGATCCGTCTCGTCGATCGCCTTCGCCATCGAGTCGGTCATCTTGTCGGCATACATGTGCACTTCGCCCGAGACGTTTCGCGCGGCGCGACCGATGGTCTGGATGAGCGACGTCCCCGACCGCAGGAATCCCTCTTTGTCGGCATCCAGGATCGCCACGAGCGAGACCTCCGGAAGATCGAGGCCTTCACGCAGCAGGTTGATGCCGACCAGCACGTCGTACACGCCGGCACGCAGCTCGCTGAGAAGCTCGACACGACGCAGGGTGTCGACGTCGGAGTGCAAGTACCGCACGCGCACACCATGCTCACCGAGGAAGTCGGTCAGCTCTTCGGCCATCTTCTTCGTGAGAGTCGTGACGAGAATGCGCTCGTCCCGCTCGACGCGGACGCGGATCTCCTCGAGCAGGTCGTCGATCTGACCCTTCGACGGCTTGACCACGATGTGCGGGTCGACCAGACCGGTCGGGCGGATGATCTGCTCGACGATGCCGTCGGCGATCCCCATCTCATACTTGCCCGGCGTGGCCGACAGGTAGACGGTCTGCCCGATCCTGTTCTTGAACTCGTCCCATCGCAGCGGGCGGTTGTCCATCGCGCTCGGGAGCCGGAAACCGTGGTCGACGAGGGTGCGCTTGCGGGACGCGTCTCCCTCGTACATCGCGCCGATCTGCGGCACGGTGACGTGCGACTCGTCGATCACCATGAGGAAGTCGTCGGGGAAGAAGTCGAGCAGCGTGTGCGGCGGCTCCCCCGGCATGCGCCCGTCCATGTGACGTGAGTAGTTCTCGATCCCCGAGCAGAAGCCCAACTGCTGCAGCATCTCGAGGTCGAAGGTGGTGCGCATGCGCAGACGCTGCGCTTCGAGGAGCTTGCCCTGCCGCTCGAACTCGGCCAGGCGCTCTTCCAACTCGTGCTCGATCGTGCCGATCGAACGCTGGATCACGTCGGTACCGGCGACGTAGTGAGACGCCGGGAAGATGGGGACGGCGTCGAGCTTCTCGATGACCTCGCCCGTGAGCGGGTGGAGCGAGTACAGGGCCTCGATCTCGTCACCGAACAGCTCGATGCGGATGGCGTGCTCTTCGTAGACGGGGATGATCTCGATCGTGTCGCCACGTACCCGGAAGTTGCCCCGTGAGAAGTCGACGTCGTTGCGGTTGTACTGCATCGCGATGAATTGACGGATCAGCGCGTCGCGGTCGTATCGCTCCCCCACTTGCAGGGCCACCATGGCGCGCAGATACTCTTCGGGAGCACCGAGTCCGTAGATGCAGGACACGGTCGAGACCACGATCACGTCGCGACGACTCAGCAGCGAGTTGGTCGTGGAGTGCCGCAGCCGCTCGACCTCGGAGTTGATCGACGAGTCCTTCTCGATGAAGGTGTCTGTCTGCGGAACGTAGGCCTCAGGCTGGTAGTAGTCGTAATACGAGACGAAGTACTCGACGGCGTTGTTCGGCATGAGCTCGCGGAACTCGTTGGCCAGTTGGGCCGCGAGCGTCTTGTTGTGCGCGAGAACGAGCGTCGGCCGCTGCACCTGCTCGACGAGCCAGGCGGTGGTCGCCGACTTTCCGGTACCCGTCGCCCCGAGCAGCACGACGTCGGTCTCGCCCGCGTTGATCCGCGCCGCCAGGTCGGCGATCGCCGCCGGCTGGTCGCCGGCGGGCGCGTACTCGCTGATGACCTCGAAGGGGCGGACACTGCGCGTAGGTTGCATACCTCCAGCGTATGCCGCCCCTCCGACATCGAGGCCGTCAGGCGAGGATGGGGCCGTCGATCTGAGCGTCCCCGGAGCGGAGCCCACGACGGTGGAGGTCAAGCACCTCGCCGAAGGTTACCGCTGCCGGAGCCGCCCCCAGAGCGCGTCGGTCTGCTCGTGCGTGCGCTCCAGGGTTCCTGCCGTGTCGATCACGACATCGGCGATGGCGAGCCGCCTCTCGTCGGAGACCTGGGCATCGATCCGCTCCTGCGCCGCCTTCTCCTCCATGCCACGCAGCTCGGTCAACCGTCGGAGCCGTTCCGACGCGGGGGCATGCGCGACGACGATCAGATCCCACGGATCGTCGACCCTCGCCTCGACGAGCAGCGGCACGTCGTACACGACCACGGCATCCGCGTCAGCCGCGAACGCCGCATCGAATCGGCGCTGCGACTCCGCTCGCACAGCCGGGTGCACGATGGCGTTCAGCTTCCCGAGGAGTTCGGGGTCTCCGAAGACCTTCGCACCCAGGGCTGCGCGGTCGAGCGCACCCTCGCCATCGATCATCGACGCCCCGAACGTCTCCGCTATCCGCTCCAGCACCGGCGAGCCCGGCGCCTGCACGTCGCGGACGATCTGGTCGGCGTCGACGATCACCGCTCCGTGCTCCGCCAGTCGCCGGGCGATGGTCGATTTCCCCGACGCGATGCCGCCGGTGAGCGCGATGAGTGGCATGTCGCCAGTCTATGTTTCGATCAGGTCGACGCTCAGCGGGCGAGCAGCTGACGCCGCGAGCTGATCACACCGGTGTCGAACCCGGCGAGGTGCAGACCGCCGTGGAATCGGGCGTGCTCGATCTTGATGCAGCGATCCATCACGACCGACAGCCCTGCCGCCTCGGCGACCGCCGCAGCGTCTTCGTTCCATGAGCCGAGCTGCAGCCAGAGCGTCTGCGCGCCCGCCTCGATCGCCTCCTGCGCGACACCCGGAAGGTCGTCGTGCCGGCGGAACACGTCCACGATGTCGGGGACGACGGGAAGGTCGCTCAGCGACGCGTAGACCGGCTGCCCGAGGATCTCGGTCTCGCGCGGGTTGACGAGATAGACGTCGTAGCCGGTGCTGGAGAGGAGATAGGTCGTCACGAAGTACGACGCCCTCGCCGGGTTGTTCGACGCCCCCACGATCGCGATGGACTTGGCCCGCCGGAGCAGCCCGAAGCGCTCCTGCTGGCTCGGGCCGCCCCAGCTCCGCTCGGGATGAGCTGCGGGGGCGCCGGGCAGCGCACAGGCCACCCCGTCCGACACCGCCGGAACAGCGCAGGACTCTGCGGTGGCCGTCTGCGTCTCGCTCATCGGTTCGCTCCCGTCGCGGTCGTGAGGGCCTGGTCGAGGTCCCAGATGATGTCCTCGGCGTCTTCGAGACCCACCGAGATACGGATCAGGTCGGGGCGCACGCCGGCGGCGACGAGCTGCGCCTCGGTGAGCTGGCGATGCGTCGTCGAGGCCGGGTGGATCACGAGGGTGCGAGCGTCGCCGATGTTGGCGAGATGCGAGGCGAGCTGCAGGTTCTCGATCAGCGTCTCCCCCGCTTTCCGGCCATCCTCCGCCGCGACGCCGAACGCGAACACCGAACCAGGGCCGAGCGGCAGGTACTTCGCCGCCCGATCACGATGCGGATGTCCTTCGAGACCCGCCCACGTCACGTACGCGACCCGTGGATCGGAGGCGAGCCAGTCGGCGACGATGCGCGCATTCGCGAGGTGGGCGTCGATGCGCTGCGGGAGCGTCTCGATCCCCTGGAGCAGATTGAAGGCCGACTGCGGGCTGAGTGCCGGGCCGATGTCGCGCAGTTGCTCCGAGCGAAGCTTGGTGAGGAATCCGTACTCCCCGAAGTTGTCCCACCATTTGATGCCGCCGTAGGAGTCGACGGGCTCGGTCATCTGCGGGAACTTGCCGTTGCCCCAGTCGAAAGTGCCCTTCTCGATGACGACGCCGCCGAGGGTGGTGCCGTGCCCGCCCAGGAACTTCGTCACGGAGTGGATCACGATGTCGGCACCGTGCTCGAGCGGCCGCGCCAGGTACGGCGTGGCGAGGGTCGCATCCACCACGAGGGGAACCCCGGCCTCGTGGGCGACGGCGGCCAGTCCTTCGATGTCGGCGATCTCCCCGGACGGGTTGCCGATCATCTCGACGTAGACGACCTTGGTCTCCGGACGGATGGCCGCCGCATAGTCGGCAGGGTCGGTGGACGGGACGAACGTCGTCTCGACCCCGAACCGTCGCAGTGTCACGTCGAGTTGCGTCACCGTTCCGCCATAGAGCTGGGCCGCGGCGACGACGTGGTCACCGGCCCCGACGAGCGCCGCGAACGTGATGAACTCGGCGCTCATGCCCGACGCGGTCGCGACGGCGCCGATGCCGCCTTCGAGCGAAGCCAGGCGCTCCTCCAGCGCGGCGACCGTGGGGTTACCGATCCGCGAGTAGATGTTGCCGTACTTCTGCAGAGCGAACAGATTCCCGGCATCCGCCGCATCCTCGAACACGAACGAGGTCGTCTGGTAGATCGGCACCGCCCGGGCACCGGTAGCCGCGTCAGGCGTACCGCCGGCATGCAGGGCTCTGGTGCGAAATCCGAAGCGGTGTTCTTCCGTCATGCTGTCCTCAGTTCGGCGGCGGCGAGCACGTCGGCGATGTCGTCGACGGCCCAGGGGTTCTGGAGCGATGTGGTGTCCCCGAGGGGGCCGGGGTCGCGGCCTGACCGGCGATCCTGCTCGGCCTCCCACAACTGTGCCAGGAGTCTGCGCATGATCTTGCCGGAGCGGGTCTTCGGCAGGTCCGGCACGATCACGATGTGCTTCGGCTTGGCGACAGGGCCGATGGCGTGCGCGACCTGCGTGCGCAGGTCGGATGGCGTGATCTCTGCCCGGCCGGACGGGGTCACGAAGGCGACGACAGCCTGCCCGGTGACCGGGTCGGAGACTCCGGCGGACCCGGCCTCACCCACGGTGTCGTGCGCGACCAGTGCCGATTCGATCTCGATCGTGGAGAGTCGGTGTCCCGACACGTTCACGACGTCGTCGAGCCGGCCGAGGATCCAGATGTAACCGTCGGCGTCCCTGGTCGCTCCGTCACCGGCCACATAGAACCCGCCGTGCTCGCCCCGTCCGGCGAACGCCGACCAGTAGGCGTCGCGATATCGGGCGGGGTCGCCCCACACGGTCCTGGCCATTCCTGGCCAAGGTCTGCGGACCACGAGTGTTCCTGAGCGCCCGGGCGCGACCTCGTCGCCCCGCTCGTCCACCACGGCCGCATCGATGCCCGGGAGTGGCACGGAGGCTGATCCCGGCTTGAGAGCGGTGATACCCGGGAGCGGGGCGATCATCGCCGCGCCGGTCTCCGACTGCCACCACGTGTCGATGACGGGCAGCTCGTCGCGGCCGAAGTTGCGTCGGAACCAGACCCACGCCTCGGGATTGATCGCTTCGCCGACGGTTCCGAGCAGCCTCAGGGCGGAGAGGTCATGTCCCCGTGGGAATTCCGCCCCGAACCAGGTCATGAACGTGCGGATCAGCGTGGGCGCCGTGTAGTAGACGGTCACCCCATAGCGCTCGATGATCTCGAGGTGGCGTTCCCGGTGCGGTGCGTCGGGCGTCCCCTCGTAGAGGACCTGGGTGAGTCCGTTCGAGAGCGGACCGTAGATCTCGTAGGTGTGCGCCGTGACCCACGCGAGGTCTGCGGTGCACCAGTGCACGTCGTCGGGCTTCGCGTCGAAATGCGCCCAGTGCGCCCAGCTTGCGTGTGTCAGGTACCCGCCCGACGTGTGCACGAGCCCCTTCGGCTTCCCCGTCGTTCCCGATGTGTAGATGATGAAGAGCGGATGCTCCGCATCGAAGGCCTGCGCCTTGTGCTCCGGCGACGCCGTGTCGACGACGTCATGCCACCACACGTCGCGGCCATCCGTCCACGGAATGTCCTGCCCCGTGCGGCGCAGCACGAGGACGTGCTCGAGGTCGGGAAGCTCCGCCGCAGCGACATCGGCCGTCGACTTCACCTCGGTGGCGGTTCCGCGGCGATACTGACCGTCACTCGTGACGAGCAGCTTCGCGCCGGTGTCCGCGAGACGGAACCGCACGGCCTCGGCCGAGAAGCCGCCGAAGACGAGCGAGTGCACGGCGCCGATCCGCGCGCAGGCGAGCGTGATCACCACCGTCTCGACGAGCACGGGCAGGTAGATCACGACGCGGTCGCCGGGACGAATGCCGAGGGCGACGAGCGCGTTGGCTGCCTGCGACACGCGGCGCTGCAGATCGGCGTACGTGACGGACAGACGGTCGCCGGGCTCGCCCTCGAAGTGCAGGGCGACCTTGGCGCCGCGCCCGGCTTCGACGTGACGGTCCACACAGTTGACCGCGACGTTGAGCTTCCCGCCGAGGAACCAGCGTGCGGCCGGTACCGCGTCGCCGACCGGCGGATCCCACTCGTGGGCGGTGTGCCAGGGCTCGGACCAGTCCAGCCGATGCGCGGCCTCTTCCCAGAACGCGATCGGATCCGCGGCGGCGCGCGCATACGCCTCCGCGGTGACGTTCGCGTCGCTGAATCCGCCGCCAGGCGCGTACACACGCGACTCCTGCAGTCGAGCCTCGGTCATATTCACACCCATCGACGGAGCAGGTACTTCTCGATCAGCACGAGGATCCCGTTGGTGAGCGTTCCCAGAAGGGCGAGCAGCACGATCGAAAGCAGGATGCGGTCGACGCGACCGCTGCTCTGCGACTCGGTCAGCAGGAAGCCCAGGCCCATGGACGCTGCGATGAGCTCGGCCGCGACGAGGAACAGCCAGGCTTGCGCGAGCGCCAGACGCAGCCCGGACACGACCGACGGCACGACCGCCGGCAGCTGCACGATCCGGAACAGCGACCAGCCCCGCAGGCTGAACGAACGCCCGGCCTCGACGAGCTGAGGATCGACGTGTCGAAGCGCTGACGAGACCGTCGTATACACGGGGAAGAATGCACCGATCGCGATCAGCGTGACCTTCGACTCCTCGCCGATCTGCATCCAGAGGATGAGGAGCGGCACCCAGGCCAGCGACGGCACGGCGCGGACCGCCGTGAGCGTCGGGCTGAGAAGCACCTCTCCCAGCCGGGACAACCCCACCACACCTGCGGCCGCGAGCCCGATGACGGACCCGATCGCGAAACCGAGCAGCACGCGCTGCACGGATATCGCGATATGCGTCCAGAGTTGTCCGGTCTCGGCGAGCTCCACGCCGGCCTGGAACACCGACGCCGGCGTGGGCAGGCGGTACGGCGGCACCATCCCGCTCGTCGTCACCACCTGCCAGGCAGTCAGGATGATCACGGGCAGCAGGAGACCGGCGACGATCCGGACGACCGGCCGATCCCACGAGCGCCGCGCAACCCCGCTCCGGGGCTGCGACTTGCCCTTCGCGAAGTCGAGCGCGTCCCGAGACTCCTCGGGAACGATCAGTCGGTCGGGAATGGTCACTCGCCGTCGACCGCCTTCTTCGCGAACGTGTCGTTCACGATCGATGAGAGCGCCTTGTCGACGGAGTCCTTGCCGCCCTGCACGTCACCGGACTCGACGAGCACGGGCGCGATCTTCTCGAGCACCGCGATCTGGTCGTCACCGGGGACGCCACTCACGTCGAGGTTCGAGCGCTCCTCGATCACCGTGGTGGCGACGTCGGGGTCGATGCCGGCGACCTCGGCGAGCAGCGCGGCCGTCTCCTCCGGGTTCTCGAGAGCCCACTCGCGGGCCTGCTCGTACGCGTCGACGACAGCCTGTGCGAGGTCGGGATGGTTCGTGATGAAGTCCTCGGTGGCGTTCAGGAAGCCGTACGTGTTGAAGTCGACATTGCGGTAGATGAGCTGGTCACCCGACTCCACCTCGGCCGCGGCCATGATGGGGTCGAGTCCCGCCCAGGCGTCCACGGAGCCACCGTCGAGCGCGGCCCGGCCGTCGGCGTGCTGCAGGTTCTGCACCTCGACGTCGGAGAGCGACAGGCCGCCCTCCTCGAGTGCCTGCAGGAGGAAGAAGTAGGGGTCGGTACCCTTGGTGGCGGCGACGGACGCACCCTTCAGGTCTTCGAGCGAGGTGATATCGCTGTCCGGACCCACGACGATGGCCGACCACTCGGGCTGCGAGTAGATGTCGATGACCTGGATGGGCGAGCCGTTCGCCCGAGCCAGCAGTGCAGCCGATCCTGCCGTCGAGCCGACATCGACGGAGCCGGAGCGCAGCAGCTCGTTGGCCTTGTTCGACCCGGCGGACTGCACCCACTCGACCTCGACGTCGTCGCCGAGGATCTCCTCGAGGATGCCCTGGTCCTTGATCACGAGGCTCAGCGGGTTATAGGTGGCGAAGTCGATCGACAGGGTGTCCGACGACCACTCGGTCGTGCCCAGCGTGCTCTCGGTGTCGGACGCCTTGGCGTTCTCTCCGGCCACGCAACCGGTCGCGACGAGCATCATCGTCCCGGCGATCGCGATCGCGGGGATGATTCGGCGTGTGGTGGTGCTCATCGGGACTCCTCGGTGATGCGGTGGTGGGTGTCGACGCCGAGACCTTCGAGAAGGTCGGCGCGCAGGTCGGCGAGGCCGCGGTCGGCGCGGTCGCGGGGACGGATGCCCGGCACGGAGATCGTGCGGGCGATGGACGGTTCGTCGTCGGCACCCGTGCCCGAGGCGTCCAGCGTCCGCAGGAGCAGCACGCGGTCGGCGAGGTAGAGCGCCTCTTCGACGTCGTGGGTGACCAGCAGGATCGTGGTGGGCTCGGCCGCATGGATCTTCAGGAGCAGATCGTGCATGCGCAGGCGCGTCAGGGCGTCGAGCGCGCCGAACGGCTCGTCGAGCAGCAGCACCCCGGGGTTTCGGGCGAGCGCCCTGGCAAGGGAGGCGCGCTGGGCCATACCGCCGGAGACCTCGCGCGGCCGCTGGTCGGCCGCGTGTTCGAGTCCTACCAGGTGCAGCAGTTCGCGCACCCGCTCTCGGCCGTCACGACGAGCGGTGCCTCGCGGCAGTCCGAGCTCGACGTTCTGGGCGATGGTGCGCCATGGGAGCAGTCGCGGCTCCTGGAAGGCGATGGCGGTCCGCTCGTCGACGTCGGCGACGCCGATGTCGTCGAGGAGGATGCGTCCGCGCGACGGAGCGTCGAGTCCGCCGATGAGACGGAGGAGGGTGGACTTGCCGCACCCGGAGGGGCCGACGACCGCGAGGATCTCCCCCGCTGCGATACGGAGGTCGATGCCGCGGAGCACGTCGCGCCTCCCGCGCGGCAGCGCGAAGGAACGGTCGATCCCGTCGAGACGGACGGCCTGCGCAGTTCCTGCCGACGGCGAAGCGTCAGCGGTGCGCGACGCGGGCAGCAGAGCGGTCATACCCCCATGCTGGCGGGGCGCGTCGATTGTTACGAATGCCGTCGTAATGTTCCGTCACGCAACAGCAGCCGCATCCCGGAAACGCGAAACGGGCCGCCACACCCGCCCGAAGGCGAGGTGGCGACCCGTTTCAGAGTGCTGCTTAAGCGTTGCCGCCCGAGAGCTTCTCGCGCAGAGCCGCAAGAGCCTCGTCGTCCGCGAGGGTGCCGGCACCGGCGACCTCGCTGGCGAAGGACTGGCCGCCGCCGAAGTCTTCTCCGGCTGCTGCCTCGGCCTCGGCCGCCTTGACGACCTGAGCCTTGTGCGCCTCCCAGCGAGCCTGGGCTGCAGCGTACTCCTGCTCCCATGCCTCGCGCTGGGCGTCGAAGCCGTCCTTCCACGCACCAGTCTCGGCGTCGAAGCCCTCCGGGTACTTGTACTCGCCGGCCTCGTCGTACTCGGCAAGCATGCCGTACAGGGCCGGGTCGAACTCGGTGCCGTTGGGGTCGACCGACTCGTTGGCCTGCTTCAGCGACAGCGAGATGCGACGACGCTCGAGGTCGATGTCGATGACCTTGACGAAGACCTCTTCGCCGACCGACACGACCTGCTCGGCCAGCTCGACGTGCTTGCTGGAGAGCTCGGAGATGTGGACGAGGCCCTCGATGCCGTCTGCGACGCGGACGAACGCACCGAACGGAACGAGCTTGGTGACCTTACCCGGCGTGACCTGACCGATCGCGTGGGTACGGGCGAAGACCTGCCACGGGTCTTCCTGCGTCGCCTTCAGCGACAGGGAGACGCGCTCGCGGTCGAGGTCGACCTCGAGGATCTCGACGGTGACCTCCTGGCCCACCTCGACGACCTCGGAGGCGTGCTCGATGTGCTTCCAAGACAGCTCGGAGACGTGCACGAGGCCGTCCACGCCACCCAGGTCGACGAACGCACCGAAGTTGACGATCGACGAGACGACACCCTTGCGGACCTGACCCTTGTGCAGGTTGTTCAGGAACGTGGTGCGCGACTCCGACTGCGTCTGCTCGAGCAGCGCACGGCGGCTGAGGACGACGTTGTTGCGGTTCTTGTCGAGCTCGAGGATCTTGGCCTCGATCTCCTGGCCGAGGTACGGCGTGAGGTCGCGGACGCGACGCAGCTCGATGAGCGACGCCGGCAGGAAGCCACGGAGGCCGATGTCGACGATGAGTCCACCCTTGACGACCTCGATGACCGTTCCGGTGACGACGCCGTCGTTCTCCTTGATCTTCTCGACGTCTCCCCAGGCACGCTCGTACTGTGCGCGCTTCTTGGAGAGGATCAGACGGCCTTCCTTGTCCTCCTTCTGGAGAACGAGGGCCTCGACCAGGTCGCCGACAGCGACGACCTCGTTGGGGTCGACGTCGTGCTTGATCGAAAGCTCACGCGAGGGGATGACACCCTCGGTCTTGTAGCCGACATCGAGGAGGACCTCATCGCGGTCGATCTTGACGATCGTGCCTTCGATGATGTCGCCGTCGTTGAAGAACTTCAGGGTCTTCTCGACCGCGGCCAGGAAGTCCTCAGCAGATCCGATGTCGTTGATGGCGACCTGCTTGGTGGCCGGGGCGGTCGTTGCGGTAGTCATGTAGTGGGTTGTCCTTGTGAATGGAGACTCAGGCTGAGAGGCAACGACCGCGCACGGCCGACTGCATGCTTCTCAGCAGTTGGATTTTGGTTTTCTTGCCACGAGGGCATGCGCATGCACGCCACGAGTGACGGTTAAGGCTATCAGAACTTCGGATGCTGCAGGGAGTCGGATTCCGGGCAGGCGAGCTGTGGATAACTCGAACGGGCAGGCGGTCTCGCGAGTTAGCGTGACCGGGTGATCTCCCCGACGCCTTCCTTCCGCTCGTTCGCGCGCGTTGCAGCACTGACGAGCGCTCTTCTCCTGCTCGCCGGCTGCACCCCCGATCCCGTACCGTCACCCACCCCGACGCCCGCCTTCGCCTCGGAAGAAGAGGCCTTCGCCGCCGCCGAGGCGACGTATCGGGAATTCACTGCTCGACTAAACGAGCTCGATACGGCAGACCCCTCCACGTTCGAGCCACTATTTGACCTGTCGAGCGGGGAGTTTGAAGCGGCTGACCGCGAGGCCTATTCAGCCATGCACGCGGATGGAATGACGATCCAGGGACAGACGATAGTTACGTCCTTCGTCGGAACTCTCTCAACCAAGCCGTTCGACACGGTCACGGCCAACGTGTGCCTCGATGTGAGCGATGTGACGGTCACGGACTCAGAAGGCAATTCGCAAGTAGATCCGGGTCGCCCAGACGTTTATGCGCTCAACGTAACCTTCGTGCGCGAACATGCACGCCTAACCATCGACTCCGCAAGCAGAGCCTCCGACGTGCAATGTTGAGGTCAGTGGTTCTAGTTGCCTTTACAATCTCGGCCTCTCTATTGACGACCGCAGCCGACTCTCAGGAGGAAGCCCCTCTCGGGAGCGCGGCAATCTCTATGGGAAACTCCAGCTTGTCTGTCTCCGGTACCGATACCCGATCCCCCCGCGACACCTCCCGGTCCCCCAACTCTCCGACCGACCCACGTACGAATCCCGACAAACCAAAGCCCTGCACCACCGACCCCGTCCGCCAGGCGTCCTGCAACATCACGGCTGTGCGGATCACGAACGACGAAGGCCGCCCCCTCACCATCACCGACGTCGCGCAGTTCGCCCCCACCCCCGTCACGACCGCCGGAGAGCCGGGCAATGTCGGTATCGCGGGCATGCCCACGAACTTCGTCTCCGCGGCATCCGTGCACACGCGCGCCGGCACGCTCTTCGACAGACCGATCAGCGTGCGCTTCACCCCGGTCCGATTCACCTTCGCGTTCGGCGACGGCGCCTCGGCCACCTCGAACACGGGCGGCCGGTCCTGGGCTTCCCTGGGCCAGGCGCAGTTCACCCCGACCCCGACGAGCCACGCGTATCGCGACCGCGGTACGTACGCCGCGCACGTCACCGTTCACTACACCGCCGAGATCGACATCGGCGGCGGGTGGTTCTCGGTCGCGGGCGAACTCGCCGTCGCCGGCCCGGCACAACAGATTCGCGTCTACGAAGCAGAGACCGCACTGGTCGCTCGAACGTGTGTCGAGCAACCCGGTGCGCCCGGTTGCTGACCGCGGGCCGACCGCGCTCTACGCTGAGTCCATGCCCCGCGCCGACCGCCTCATGCTGCTCGACACCGCCAGCCTCTACTTCCGCGCCTTCTACGGCGTTCCCGACAAGGTGACGGCGCCGGACGGGTCGCCGATCAACGCGGCCCGC
The DNA here is from genome assembly GCF_012030385.1 of Microbacterium sp. B19(2022). Taxonomy (NCBI): domain Bacteria; kingdom Bacillati; phylum Actinomycetota; class Actinomycetes; order Micrococcales; family Microbacteriaceae; genus Microbacterium; species Microbacterium sp. B19(2022). The sequence goes on along the minus strand of NZ_JAAUVO010000005.1, from coordinate 153,999 downwards.
GGTCTCCTCGACATCATCGCCAAGCTCGTCACCCTGTACGAGCCGACGCATGTGATCGCGTGCTGGGACGACGACTGGCGCCCGCAGTGGCGCGTCGATCTCATCCCGAGCTACAAGACCCATCGAGTCGTCGAAGTCGTGGCCAGTGGGCCCGACGTCGAGGAGATCCCCGACCCGCTCGAGGCGCAGATCCCTCTGATCCGCGAGACTCTCGCCGCCATCGGCATCCCCATCATCGGGGTCGCCGAACACGAAGCCGATGATGTGATCGGCACACTCGCGACCGACGCCACGATGCCGGTCGACATCATCACGGGCGACCGCGACCTGTTCCAGCTCGTCGACGATGCCCGCGACGTCCGCGTCATCTACACCGCGCGTGGCATGAGCAACCTCGAGATCGTGACCGATGCGACGGTCGTGGCCAAGTACGGAGTGCTCCCTTCGCAGTATGCGGACTTCGCGACGATGCGCGGCGACGCCTCCGACGGGCTGCCCGGCGTCGCGGGCGTGGGAGAGAAGACGGCGGCGACGCTCCTCCAGACTCACAGCGACCTCACCGGCATCCGCGCCGCGGCGGAGGAGGGCGAGGGAATGAGCGCGGGAGTCCGCACGAAGATCCTGGCGGCTTCTGCCTACCTCGACGTCGCCCCCACCGTTGTCGCCGTGGCGACCTCGCTGCCGATCAGTGCGCCCGACATCCCGCTGCGCGTTCTCGACCCCGCCGAGGTCGACGCCGCCACCGCTCTCGCCGAGAAGTGGAACCTCGGCGGTTCGATGACGCGCGCGGTCGCCGCTGTGTCGAAAGCTGCCCTCGGAGCCGACTGACCGACGTTCGCGGGTAAGTCACTCCGCCCAGGCGAGCAGGCGCGAGAGGCCCCAGGTCGTCACGATCCGTGAGGCGGGAATCCCTGCCCGTTCGGCGCGCTCGGCGCCGTGATCGAGCAGCGACAGCTGCCCCGGCGCGTGGGCATCCGAATCGATCGAGAACAGGCACCCCGCGTCGAGCGCGATGGCGATCAGCTCGTCCGGAGGATCCTGCCGCTCGGGCCGCGAGTTGATCTCCACCGCCACGCCGTTCTCCGCGCATGCCGCGAACACGGCCGCGGCGTCGAACGCCGACGGCGGACGCGTTCCCCGATCGCCCTGCACGAGCCGCCCCGTGCAGTGCCCGAGCACGTTCACCCGTGGATGCGAGACGGCGGCGATCATCCGCGCCGTCATCGGCCGTGCGTCCATACGCAGCTTGGAGTGCACGGAGGCCACGACGATGTCGAGTTCCGCGAGCAGCTCATCCTCTTGGTCGAGGGTGCCGTCCTCCAGGATGTCCACCTCGATCCCCGCGAGCAGCGTGAAGCCGTCGCCGGACTCGGCGCGCACCAACGGAATCTGCTCGCGAAGACGCTCGGCTGACAGCCCGCGCGCCACGCGCAGGCGGGGAGAGTGATCCGTGATCGCCTGGTATTCGTGTCCCAGCGCCCGCGCGGCCGCGGCCATGACCGGGATCGGCGTCGTGCCGTCCGACCAGTCGGTGTGCGCGTGCAGGTCACCGCGCAGTTTGGCGCGGAGCGCCGAGACGCGCTCCGGCTCGACATCGCCGCGCAACTCGACCAGATAATCGGGAACCTGCCCCGCCTGTGCCTGCCGGATGACCGCGAACGTGGACTCGCCGATGCCCTTGGCCGCACGAAGTCTCGTGGGATCGGCCTGCACGTCGTCGGGAAGATCCTGCAGAGTCGCCGCGGCCTGGCGGAACGCTTTCGCCCGGTACCGTGACGCACGCTCGCGTTCCAGGAGGGAAGCGATCTCAAGCAGCGCGTCGACGGGATCCACGATCACTCCTGTGTAGCCGCCAGCTCGCGACTGACACCGATCCACTGATCGAGCTTGGCCAGGGCGCGACCGTCGTCGACGGCTGCGGCAGCCTTGTCGTACCCGGCACGCAACCGCTCGAGGATGGGCCGCTGCACCTGGGTGGCGTCCTGCGAGAGCTCGAAGGCGACGATGCCGGCAGCGGCATTGAGGAGCACGATGTCACGCACGGCGCCGGTCTCCCCCGCAAGCGTCCGCCGAAGCACCTCGGCATTGTGCTGCGGCGAGCCGCCGATCAGGTCGGCGAGGTCGGCGATCGGGATGTCGAGGTCGCGAGGGTCGAGGTCATGCTCGTGGATGTCACCGCGGGTGACCTCCCAGATGCGGCTGTGCCCGGTCGTCGTCAGCTCGTCGAGGCCGTCGTCACCGCGGAAGACGAGGGCGGTCGCGCCACGGGTGCGGAACACACCCGTGATCAGAGGGACGCGTTCGATCTGCGCCACACCGACGGCGTTGGCTTCCGCACGGGCCGGGTTACACAGCGGTCCGAGCATGTTGAAGACCGTCGGCACCCCCAGCTCGGCGCGGACGGCGCCGGCGTGCTTGAAGCCGGGGTGGAACGCACCCGCCCACGCGAAGGTGATCCCGGTGCGGTCGAGGATGGATGCCACGTCGGCGGGGTTCAGAGAAAGCTCCAGGCCGAGCGCTCCGAGCACGTCCGAAGATCCGGAGGCGGAGCTGGCCGCGCGGTTGCCGTGCTTCACGACGGGCACGCCGGTGGCACCGATGATGATCGCTGCAGTCGTGGACACGTTGACGGTACCGACGCGGTCCCCGCCGGTGCCCACGATGTCGAGCACATCCGGCGAGACCGGGAGCGGCACGGCGGCCTCGAGGATCGCATCGCGGAACCCGACGATCTCGTCGATCGTCTCCCCTTTCGCACGGAGTGCGACGAGGAATCCCGCGAGCTGAGCCTCGCTCACTCCGCCCTGCATGATCTGACGCATCGCCCACGTGGACTCCCAGACGCTGAGATCGCGGCGTTCCAAGAGGGAGGTGAGCACGTCGGACCAGGTCAACGAATCAGGCATGTGTGCGATCCTATCGGCGTGGAGAAAACATGCAGATGCTTCCGCACGCATGCGCACTCCGCGCCCACCCCCAGTTTCCCGCGGATTCACCGGGTATTCGCAGTGTTTTCTTAGGGTCCCCTAAGTCAAGCACCGGCGATTCGAAGGTCGTGGGTGCAAGAATCACGCCCCAGGATCGGCCATAATGGAGGGGTGACGACCTCAGCGACGTATGCCCCGGCGGCGAGAACGATTAAGCGGCCCAACCCGGTAGCTGTCGGCACCATTGTGTGGCTCGGCAGTGAGGTGATGTTCTTCGCGGGACTCTTCGCGATCTACTTCACTCTCCGCAGCACCTCCCCGGAGCTGTGGGCAGACCGGACCGAGCTGCTGAACGTCCCGTTCGCCGCAGTGAACACTGCGATCCTCGTCCTCTCCTCGTTCACGTGCCAGATGGGCGTGTTCGCGGCAGAAGACCTGCAGCCCTACAAGATCGGCAAGGGGCAGAAGAACGGCGCCGGACGCCGTCGCCTCTTCGGCTGGGGAATGGTCGAGTGGTTCTTCCTCACCTTCGCCCTCGGTGCGATCTTCGTCTCCGGCCAGGTGTGGGAGTACGCACAGCTGGTCGCTGAAGGCATGCCGATCAACGCCGACTCGTACGCCTCCGCCTTCTACCTGACGACCGGCTTCCACGCCCTCCACGTCACGGGCGGCCTCGTCGCGTTCCTGCTCGTCATCGGACGCGCATACGCCGTCAAGAACTTCCGGCACAAGGAGGCGACCTCCTCGATCGTGGTGTCCTACTACTGGCACTTCGTCGACGTCGTCTGGATCGTGCTGTTCCTCGTTATCTACTTCCTGAAATAAGAGCGGAGCTGATCCCCGAGATGGCACGAGAGAAGAAGCGCCGTTCCAGCGGTCGTCGCAGCCCTTTGGCGGCGGCCGCGCTCATCGGAGCAGGCCTCATGATCACCGGCGCCGTGTACGCCGGTGCCACGGCTGCGTTCGCCGCATCCGACACGCCGACCGCGTCGACGCAGCTGACCGTCGAAGACGGCGAGAAGCTGTTCCAGGCGAACTGCGCCACCTGCCACGGTCTCGACCTGCAGGGCACCGCCAACGGCCCCAGCCTGTACGGCGTGGGCGAGCTCGCAACCGAGTTCCAGCTGTCCACCGGTCGCATGCCCCTGCAGATGCAGGGACCGCAGGCTCCACAGAAGGCACCGCAGTTCACCGAAGACCAGATCCTCGCGATCTCGTCCTTCGTGCAGTCCGAGGCTCCCGGCCCGACGTTCCCCGCCGACCACATCCTGGACGGAGAGGGCGACGTCTCGAACGGCGCCGAGCTGTTCCGCGTCAACTGCGCGATGTGCCACAACGTGGCCGCCGCGGGTGGAGCACTCACCGAGGGCAAGTACGCACCGGGACTCCAGGAGACCAGCGCGCTGCACATGTATGCGGCCATGGTCACCGGCCCGCAGAACATGCCGGTCTTCGGCGACATGAACCTGTCCGACGAGGACAAGCGCGACATCATCTCGGCGCTGCTCTTCCAGCAGCAGTCCGTGCAGATCGGCGGATTCTCGCTCGGTTCGCTCGGCCCGGTCTCCGAGGGCCTGTTCGTGTGGATCTTCGGAATCGGCGCGCTCGTCGCCATCACCGTGTGGATCACGGCGAAGTCCAACTGACGCTTATTCATCGAAGAGGAACGTACGAGGAGCACCATGGCACACGACGACGACTCGCAGGCTCTTGACAGGGCCTACCAGCCCTCTCCGGGGCTGGGTGTCGCAGTCAGCGATCCCGTGCAGAACCCCGGGCTTCCGCCGCACCGCGCGCGGATGACCGACAAGGACCCGCGCGCTGAGAAGGCCGCTGTCCGCACTGTGTACACGCTGTTCTACCTCTCGCTCGCCGGGAGCATCTGGGCGGTCGCCGCCTACATGCTGTTCCCGATCGAGAGCGGCGCGCTCATCGACATCCGCCAGAACAACCTCTTCATCGGTCTCGGCATCGCCCTCGCGCTGCTGGCCCTCGGCATCGGTGCGATCCACTGGTCCAAGGCGCTCATGTCCGACAAGGAGTTCATCGAGCACCGCCACCCCACCCGTGGCAAGGATGCGACCCGCGAGGCAGCCGTCCAGGCATTCGCCGACGCCAACGAGGAGTCCGGCTTCGGCCGCCGCACGGTGATCCGCAACTCGCTGTTCGCCGCACTCGTCGCCTCGATCATCCCGGGTGTCACGCTCTTCCGTGGCCTGGCTCCGCACTCGACGCCGGAAGACCCCACCGCGGGCGACCCGGTCGTGCTGCTCAAGCACACGATGTGGGAGAAGGGCGCGCGCCTCGTCCGCGACCCCGACGGCACCCCGATCCGCGCCGCGGACGTGACCCTCGGGTCGGCGTTCCACGTGATCCCCGAAGAGCTCGCGACGCTCAGCCACCACGACGGCTATCTCGAAGAGAAGGCCAAGGCCATCGTCCTGATGATGCGCCTGCGCCCCGAGCAGCTGATCGAGGCCGAGGACCGCAAGGACTGGTCCTACGACGGCATCGTCGCCTATTCCAAGGTCTGCACGCACGTCGGATGCCCCGTGGCTCTGTACGAGCAGCAGACGCACCACCTGCTGTGCCCGTGCCACCAGTCGCAGTTCGACGTCACGGACCACGCAAAGGTCATCTTCGGCCCGGCGGCACGCCCGCTGCCGCAGCTGCCCATCACCGTCGATGACGAGGGCTACCTGGTCGCACGCAGCGACTTCAAGGAACCCGTCGGCCCGAGCTTCTGGGAGCGCCATTGAGCACCGCAACGCTGTCCAAAGACGACAAGGACACCAAGGCGCCCCTCGGCGGTCGCTTCGTCGGTGCCGCGTCGAACTACATCGATGAGCGCACCAGCCTCTCCGGCTTCGTCAAGGAGCTCGGACGCAAGATCTTCCCCGACCACTGGTCGTTCATGCTCGGCGAGATCGCGCTGTGGAGCTTCGTCGTCGTGTTCCTCTCCGGGACATTCCTGACGTTCTTCTTCCAGGCATCCATGGTCGAGACCCACTACACCGGCGCCTACGCGCCGATGCGTGGTATCGAGATGTCGGCGGCCCTCGAGTCGTCGCTGCACATCTCGTTCGACCTGCGCGGTGGGCTCCTGGTCCGCCAGATCCACCACTGGGCGGCGCTCGTGTTCATCGCCGGCATCGGCGTGCACATGCTCCGCGTGTTCTTCACGGGAGCGTTCCGCAAGCCGCGTGAGCTCAACTGGGTCATCGGCTTCGTCCTGTTCATCCTCGCGATGGCAGAGGGCTTCACCGGCTACTCGCTGCCGGACGACCTGCTCTCGGGCAACGGTCTGCGCATCATCGACGGCATGATCAAGGGCCTCCCCCTCATCGGCACCTGGACCTCGTTCCTCCTCTTCGGCGGCGAGTTCCCCGGAACCGACATCGTCGGACGCCTGTACACGCTGCACATCCTGTTGCTGCCGATGCTCGTCATCGCGCTCATCGTCGTGCACCTGATGCTGATGATCATCAACAAGCACACGCAGTTCGCCGGCCCCGGCCGCACGAACGACAACGTCGTGGGCTACCCGATGATGCCGGTCTACATGTCGAAGATGGGCGGCTACCTGTTCATCGTGTTCGGCGTGATCGTGATGATCGCGACGTTCTTCCAGATCAACCCGATCTGGAACTACGGCCCGTACGACCCGTCTCCCGTCTCCGCCGGCACGCAGCCGGACTGGTACATCGGCTTCGCCGACGGCGCTCTGCGTCTGGCGCCGTCGAACTGGGACATCGTCTTCCTCGACCGCACGTGGTCCTTCGGCATCATCGCGCCCGTGCTCGTACTCGGCCTCTTCATCGTGGTCGTCGCGATCTACCCGTTCCTCGAGGCGTGGATCACCGGCGACAAGCGCGAGCACCACATCGCACAGCGTCCCCGCAACGCGGCGACGCGCACGGCGATCGGCGTGGCCGGCGTCATCTTCTACGCCGTCCTCTGGGCTGCGGCATCGTCCGACCTCATCGCGACGCACTTCATGCTCACGATGGAAGGCGTGATCCACACGCTGCAGGCGCTGCTGTTCCTCGGCCCGATCCTCGGATACTTCGTCACGAAGCGCATCTGCATCGCGCTCCAGAAGAAGGACCGCGAGATCGTGCTGCACGGCTTCGAGTCCGGCCGCATCGTCCGCCTCCCCGGTGGCGAGTTCATCGAGGTGCACCAGCCGGTCGACCAGTACGACCGCTGGAAGCTCATCGACGTCGACGGCTACGAGCCCCTCGTGGTTCGCCCGAACGCCAAGGGACGTATCCCGTGGACGGAGAACCTCCGTTCCTCGATCTCCCGCTGGTTCTTCGAGGACCGTCTCGCCCCGCTCACGCAGGCAGAGGTCGAAGCAGCTGATGCACACCAGCACCACGTCACGGCTCAGAACGACGAGACCGAGGCCGCAGAGATCCAGGGCGCTCACGAGCGCGCCGGCTTCCCTGATGCCCCGCTCACCGTCGATGAGACGCACGTCGACGAGACGCCGAACACCCCCAGCACGGTCATCGCGACTGAGCCGGTGAAGAAGCCTCGCAAGAAGTCGGAGGATGGCGAGTAGTCGCCACTCCCCCACACGATGAAGGCCTCGTCCACACGGACGGGGCCTTCATCGTTAGTCCCTGAATGAGAGGATCGAACCATGTCATCTGCCGTCCAGCTGATCCGCGCCACCGCCCTCGCTGATGCCCCCTACGCCTATGCCGCGACCGCACCTGCGGGTTCGCGCCTCATCTTCCTCGCCGGAGCCTGCCCTCTGAACGACGACGGGACGACCGCCGCGCCGGGCGACTACGCGGTTCAGGCGGCCCGGTGCGTGGAGACGCTCGAGGCAGCACTCGCCGTCGCCGGCGCGACCCTCACTGATGTCATCAGCACACGCGTGCTGGTGGCCTCCTCCGCGCAGGCCGACCTGGTCACGGCGTGGGATGTGGTCCACGCCGCCTTCGGCGATCACGACGTCCCCAGCACCCTCCTCGGGGTCACGGTACTCGGCTACGACGACCAGCTCGTCGAGATCGAGGCCATCGCCGCCGTCGCCGGAGAGTGACCATGGAGATCCGAGTACGTCCTGCGCATCCGGCGGATGACGCGGAGACCGAACAGATCGAAGCCGCGGCGGATGCTCTGCTCGTCGACCGTTTCGACGCGGTCGACTGGCCGCCCCCGACCACTGCTCGGGAGCGCGCTTCGATGCCGGGCTTCGTGCTCATCGCTGAGGCCCACGAGGCCTCAGCCCCCTCTTCGGGCCCCGTCGGCTTCGTGCACGTCCTGGAGATCGACGGGCACGCTCATCTGGAGCAGCTCTCTGTGCTGCCCACGTACGGCCGGCGCGGGATCGGGCGTCGGCTCGTCCAGGCGGCGCTCTCTGAGACCCGAGACCGCGGACATCGTACGATCACCCTCCGCACCTACCGTGACGTCCCCTGGAACGCGCCGTTCTACGCCTCCTGCGGCTTCACGGAGACCGAGCCGGACTCCACTCTGCTCCGCTCCCTCGTCGACACGGAGACCGCCCTCGGGCTCTTCAGGTACGGCCCTCGCGTGCAGATGACTGCCACCCTCTGATGCGTCGGCGCTGACGGCATTCGCTCTCTGGGCGACGCCGACGGTGTGCACCGCCGCCCCGTCGACCCACTGACCGGCATCGCACGGGTCCGAACGAGGTCGTGAAGATCCCCGCCGCCCGCACACGAACCGACCCACTGGCGCGTACACGAAGAAGGCCCCCGGACGAATCCGGGGGCCTTCCTCTATTCTGATGTCTCAGCGGGCGAAGTTGCCGCGGTAGTACTCGTACACCCAGCCCACGATCGCGACGACGAAGATCGCGAGACCGATCGGGAGCAGGAAGTGACCGACGGCCAGGCCGACGACGAAGACACCGGCCGAAGCCGCGAGCACGATCGGCCACCAGGACCAGGGGCTGAACTCGCCGAGCTCGGGGTCACCGTCGTCGATGTCCGCCGTCAGGATGTCTTCCGGCAGCTCGCCGTTCTGCGCCTTGTGCGTGCGGTCGAGGTAGAACGCGACCATCGCTGCCATGAACGCCGCGAAGAACAGCGCGACGGTTCCGACCCACTCGATCCGCATCGCGAAGTTGTCGGACGGAGTGACCAGGATGTGCCAGCCGGTGTAGACGACACCGACGAGGGCGAAGAACGCCGTCAGCACCCACCAGAGAATGACGTTGTCGCGCATGACTTAGTGGGCCTCTCGCTCGCCGGGCGCCGTGGTCGCGAACTCGGCGGCCTCCGGGTGATTCAGGTCGAACGCAGGACGCTCGCTGCGGATGCGCGGGATCGACGTGAAGTTGTGCCGCGGCGGCGGGCACGACGTCGCCCACTCGAGCGAAGCACCGTAGCCCCACGGGTCGTTGACCGTGACCTTCGGAGCCTTGCGGGCCGTGATCCAGACGTTCAGGAAGAACGGCAGCATCGAGGCGCCGAGGATGATCGCTCCGATCGTGGAGACCTGGTTCTGCCAGGTCCAGCCGTCGGCCGCGGAATAGTCCGCATAGCGCCGCACCATTCCGTCGACACCCAGCCAGTGCTGGATGAGGAACGTCATGTGGAAGCCGATGAAGAGCATCCAGAAGTGGACGTAGCCGAGACGCTCGTTGAGCATGCGGCCGGTCCACTTCGGCCACCAGAAGTAGAAGCCGGCGAACATGGCGAACACGACGGTGCCGAACACCACGTAGTGGAAGTGAGCGACGACGAAGTAGGAGTCGGAGAGGGCGAAGTCCAGCGGCGGGGCCGCGAGGATGACACCGGTCAGACCACCGAAGACGAATGACACGAGGAATCCGAGCGCGAACACCATCGGAGTCTCGAAGGTCACCGATCCTCGCCAGAGCGTGCCGATCCAGTTGAAGATCTTCACACCCGTCGGCACCGCGATGAGCATCGTCATGAGGGCGAAGAACGGCAGCAGCACCGACCCGGTCACGTACATGTGGTGCGCCCACACGGCGACGGAGAGAGCGGCGATCGCGATCGTCGCGTAGACCAGCGTCTTGTATCCGAAGATCGGCTTACGGCTGAAGACCGGGAAGATCTCCGACACGATGCCGAAGAACGGCAGAGCGATGATGTAGACCTCGGGGTGGCCGAAGAACCAGAACAGGTGCTGCCACAGCAGGACGCCGCCGTTGGCGGGGTCGTAGATGTGAGCGCCGAGGATGCGGTCCGCTGCAGCAGCGAAGATCGCTGCGGCGAGCACGGGGAACGCCATCAGGATGAGCAGGCTCGTGATGAGCGTGTTCCACGAGAAGATCGGCATGCGCCACATCGTCATGCCCGGAGCGCGCATCGTGATGATCGTGGTGATGAAGTTGACGGCACCGAGGATGGTTCCGAAACCGGAGATGCCCAGTCCGACCATCCAGAGGTTTCCACCCGCGCCCGGCGAGAACGACGCACCGGCCAATGGCTGATAGGCGAACCATCCGAAGGACGCCGCGCCCTGCGGGGTGAGGAAGCCGGCGACCGCGATGGTCGAGCCGAAGAGGAAGAGCCAGAAGGCGAACGCGTTCAGACGCGGGAAGGCCACGTCGGGGGCGCCGATCTGCAACGGCAGGATCGCGTTGGCGAAGCCCGCGAAGAGCGGCGTCGCGAACATCAGCAGCATGATCGTGCCGTGCATCGTGAACAGCTGGTTGTACTGCTCCTTCGTCGGGACGATCTGCATGCCCGGCGCGAACAGCTCGGCGCGGATGACGAGTGCCATCACACCACCGAGGAGGAAGAACAGTACGGACGCGATCAGGTACATGTACCCAATGGTCTTGTGGTCGGTGGAGGTGATCCACTTGACGACGATGTTGCCCTTCTGCTCCACGCGCGAGGAGCTCATGAGAGCGGCCTGGCGAGCGGGCAGAGTGGTCGGACGCGACTGGGGAGTCTCGTCGGTACGGGGAGCTTCTGTGGTCGACATGACTTACTCCCCTCCTTCCTCGGTGTCGGTCTTCGGGGTCGTCCCCGGGAAGTTCGAGAGACGGTCGTACGCGTCGGTGATGTCGCCCGTGTTGCCCTTCTCCTCGAGCGACTCGAGGTACGCGTCGTAGTCGTCCTGAGAGACGACCTTCACGTTGAAGAGCATCATCGAGTGATACTCACCGCAGAGCTCGGCGCACTTGCCGGCGTACTCGCCCTCACGGGTGGGGATGAACGACCAGGAGTTGTCCTTCCCGATGAACATGTCCTTCTTGTAGAGGAAGTCGATGATCCAGAAAGAGTGGATGACGTCGCGCGACTGCAGGTCGATCGTGACCTTCTTGTCGACCGGCAGAACCAGGGTCGGCAGTTGCGACTGATCGATGTTGCCTTCGGCGTCGGGCTGGGCCTGGATGCCCATCGTCCACACGGCATCGGAGTTGTCGTCTTCTTCGCCGTCGTACTGGAAGTCCCACGCCCACTGCTTGGCGATCGCGGTGATCTCGACGTCGGGCTCGTCCCACTTGGCCTCGATCTCGGTCTGATCACGAGCGGTGAAGAAGAACATTCCCAGCACGAGGATGAGCGGCACGATCGTGTAGAAGATCTCGATCGGCATGTTGTAGCGCATCTGCACCGGGAGGCCGGTCTGCCCCTTGCGGCGACGGTAGGCGATCGCGGCCCAGGCCATCAGGCCCCAGGTGATGATGCCGACCGCGAGCAGCACGATCCAGGAGTTCACCCAGAGCGAGGAGACGCGCTCGGTCTGATTGGTGGCTGCGGGGCCACCCTCCACGAAGCCCGGAAGAAAGCCGTTCAGCTCGGTGGGAGAACATCCCGCCAGAGCAACGGCTGCCACGACTCCCACAGGGAGTGCGGCCCAACGAAGGCTGCGTTTCGAGGGCACGATGCACCTTTCAGATCGCGAACAGAGCACACCCAAGTCTAGGGCAACCTCACACCTGATTCATGCCAACCACGCAGGTTCCGAAAGCGGAACGGCCGCCGTCACCAGTGGTGACGGCGGCCGATTCGGCAGACGGATGATCAGTGGAAGCTGTCACCGCAGGCGCAGCTGCCCGCAGCATTGGGGTTGTCGATCGTGAACCCCTGCTCGGAGATCGTGTCCTTGAAGTCGATCGCCGCACCGTCGAGGTACGGGACGCTCATGTTGTCGATGATCACCTCGACGCCGTCGAAGTCGACGGTCTCGTCGCCCTCGAGGTAGCGCTCGTCGAAGTACAGCTGGTAGATCAGGCCCGAGCATCCGCCGGGCTGCACGGCGACGCGCAGACGGAGATCGTCGCGGCCTTCCTGCTCGAGGAGGTTCTTCACCTTGACGGCGGCAGCGTCGGTCAGGGTGACGCCGTGTGCGCGGGTGGTCTCTGGGGAGAGTGTGGTGTCGCTCATGTCGCTCCTTGTGACGGGCCGCAGGTGCACGGCTTCTCGGACGATTCTACCGCTGCAGATCCTGAGAGGCTCAGAGTTCTGCAGCATTCATGCGGGCGAGCAGCAATGCCTCGGTGGCGACCGCATGGCGGAAGGTGTCGAGGTGCAGCGACTCGTTCGGGCTGTGCGCGCGCGAGTGCGGGTCCTCGACACCGGTGACGAGGATCTGTGCGGACGGGAATTCCCGCACCAGGTCGGCGATGAACGGGATCGACCCGCCGACTCCCAGATCCACCGGCGGGACGCCGTAGCCGTCCCGCATGGCGTCACGCGTGAGCTGCACCGCCCATCCGCTGGTGTCTACGAGGAAACCATCCCCCAGGTCCACATCCGAGAAGGTGAGTTCAGCGCCGAACGGGGCGTGCGCCCGCAGATGGCTCTCGAGCGCGTCGTAGGCGTCCTGTCCTGTCTGCCCCGGTGCGACACGAGCGCTGATCACGACCGTGACCTCGGGAAGCAGGGTGTTGGATGCCGCCGCCACGCTCGTCGCGTCGATGCCGATCACCGTCACTGCGGGCTTGTTCCAGATCCGGCTGAGGATCGTGCCGTCACCGATCGGAGTGGTGCCGGGCAGGAGCCCTGCCTCGTCACGGAGTGTCGCCTCGGTGTAATCAGGAGTGGGAGCATCGCGCTCCGTCATCCCCGCCACCGCCACCGAGCCGTCGGAGTTCCACAGCGTCGAGAGCAGCTTCACGGTCGACATCATCGCGTCGGGCACCGCTCCCCCGAACATCCCCGAGTGGGACGCGTGATCGAGGGTGCGCACGCGCAGCGTGAAGCGGGCGTTCCCGCGAAGCGAGACGGTGAGGCCCGGGGTGACCGAATCCCAGTTGCCGGAGTCGGCGACGACGATGGCGTCCGCGCGGAGCGCCTCCTTGTTGTCGGAGAGGAACTGAGCGAAGGAACGAGACCCGTACTCCTCCTCCCCCTCGATGAACATCGCGATACCGAGGTCGAGGTCGTCGCCCAGCACCTCGTGTACGGCTCGGATCGACGCGATGTGCGCCATGATCCCCGCCTTGTCGTCTGCGGCGCCGCGTCCGTACAGACGCCCGTCGCGCACCGTGGGCTCGAACGGCGGGGTCTCCCAGAGAGCGTCATCGCCGGGAGGCTGCACGTCGTGGTGCGCGTAGAGGAGGATCGTGGGCTTGCCGTTGCGCGCCTTCCGAGTGGCGAGGATCGCCGGCTGTCCCTGCTCATCGGTGCCCGGAATCGCCGCACGGAGCACACGCACCTCGTCGAAAACGCCGGTGCCCGAGGCCAGCGCCGCCACGGCTTCCGCGCTGCGCTCCAGCTGGGTCTGATCGAACGCCGGCCACGCCATCCCGGGGATGCGCACGAGGTGGCCGAGGTCCGACAATGCCGAGGGGATACCGGTCGCCACAGCCTCGAGGACGGCGGCATCGGGCTCACGGGGAGGAACAGGAGAGGTCATGCGAGTAATCTTAAGGTGATCCCCCGCAGCGAACCGAGGAACTCCGTGGCCACTACCCCTGTCTCCCCTTCGACGAACGACGACGCCCCCGAGACGCCCGCCGTCGGAAAGGGGCGCGCGACGCCGACCCGTGCGGAGCAGGAGGCTGCCCGCCGCCGCCCCCTGGTCGCCAACACCAAAGAGGCCAAAGCCGCCGCCAAGGCTGAGCTCAACGAGCGCCGAGCCAAGGCGCAGGCCGGTATGGCCGCCGGCGAGGAGAAGTACCTCCCCGTCCGCGATAAGGGGCCTCAGCGCCGTTGGGTGCGTGACTACGTCGACGCGGGCTGGCACCCGGCGGAGTTCGTGATGGGCGTCATGGTGCTGGTCATCCTCGCCTCGCTGCTGCCCACGAACATGATGATCTCGTTCTACGCCTACATGGTCATGATGGGCTACCTGGTGATCGCGATCGGCGGCATGGTTCTGCTGGGCATGCGCGTCAAGCGCAAAGCGGCGGCGAAGTTCGGCAAGGAGCGTCTCGAGCGCGGTCTCGGCTGGTACGCCGCGATGCGAGCCCTGCAGATGCGATTCATGCGTCTGCCGAAGCCGCAGGTCAAGCGCGGACAGTACCCCGACTGACCAGTCCCCTGTTGATCTCGCGGCCCCAGAACGGACCGCGGTACAGGAATGCCGTGTAACCCTGCACGAGAGTGGCGCCGGCTTCCAGACGCTCCTGCACGTCCGCAGCCGTCTCGACTCCACCGACCGCGATCACGCAGAAATCATCGGGAACTGCGGCTCGCACGACGCGCAGCACCTCGAGCGAGCGCTGCTTCAACGGCGCACCCGACAGTCCGCCTGCGCCGGCAGCCTCGACCTTCGTCGCATCCGCGAGCAGGCCGTCTCGGCTGATGGTCGTGTTGTTCGCGATGATTCCGGAGAGTCCTTCGGCCACTGCCAGCTGCGCGATCGCCGCGATCTCCTCGTCCGGAAGGTCCGGGGCGATCTTCACGAGCAGCGGAGTGGCACCGGAGGCCTGCTTGACCGCGCGCAGGAGCGGGGCGAGGGTCTCCACCGCCTGCAGCCCGCGCAGCCCCGGCGTGTTCGGAGACGACACGTTGACGGCGAGGTAGTCGGCGAGCGGGGCGAGGCGAGTCGCGGAGGCCACGTAGTCGGCCGTCGCGTTCTCCACGTCCACCACCCGGCTCTTGCCGATGTTGACGCCGATCACCGTGTCGGGCGCTCCGCGGCGCAGGCGGGCCAGACGACGCGCCGCAGCATCCGCGCCGGCGTTGTTGAAGCCCATCCGGTTGATCACGGCACGGTCGGCGATGAGACGGAACAGACGCGGCTTCGGGTTGCCGTCCTGCGGGATCGCCGTTATCGTGCCGACCTCCACGTGCCCGAAGCCGAGAGCAGCCAGACCCCGCACCCCGACAGCGTTCTTGTCGAATCCGGCCGCGATGCCGAAGGGCGAGGGGAAGGTGAGACCGAGCGCCGCGACACGCAGGGATGGGTCCGGGCGTGTCATCGCACGTGTCGCCCAAGAGAACGGAGGCACGCCGAGAACTCGGATCACCGCCATTCCGGCATGGTGGGCGAACTCGGGGTCGAAGCGCGAGAGGACAGCGCGGAAGAGCAGCGGATACATCCCTGCCAGATTACCGGTCCGCGGACTCCTGCTTCGTGTGGTCGGCTCGCAGATCGGTGATCGCTTCCTCGAAGTCCTCGAGCGAGTCGAACGCCTGGTAGACACTGGCGAACCGGAGGAACGCGACCTCGTCGAGCTCACGCAGCGGGCCGAGGATGGCGAGACCGATCTCGTTCGCGTCGAGCTGCGAGACACCGGTCTGGCGAACGGCCTCCTCCACCCGCTGCGCGAGGATGGCCAGGTCAGCCTCCGTCACCGGCCGTCCCTGGCACGCCTTGCGCACGCCGGAGATGACCTTCTCGCGACTGAACGGCTCCATGACGCCGGACCGTTTGATGACGTTGAGGCTCGCCGTCTCGGTGGTCGTGAACCGGCCACCGCATTCCGGGCACTGACGGCGGCGTCTGATCGACAGCCCGTCGTCGCTGGTGCGCGAGTCGATGACACGAGAGTCGGGATGACGACAGAAGGGGCAGTGCATCTGACCGATCCTACGCCGTGAAACGCGCCTCGATCGCCTCGCCGTGTGCCGGGAGCACCTCGGTTTCGGCGAGGGCCACGACGCCGGCGCGAACGGCTGACAGCGCCGCGCGATCGTAGGAGATGACCTGCTGCGGGCGCAGGAAGGTGTAGGACCCGAGACCGGGCGCATACCGCGCCTGACCACCGGTCGGGAGCACGTGGTTGCTCCCCGCCATGTAGTCACCGAGGCTGACGGGCGTCTGGTCGCCGACGAAGACGGCACCGGCGCTGGTGAACGCAGCGGCCGCATCCTCAGCGTCGGCGAGGTGCAGCTCGAGGTGCTCCGGGGCGTAGGCGTTGCTGAAGGCCGTCGCCATGGCACGGTCGTCGACGAGGACGATCGCGGACTGCGGACCGGACAGAGCCGCGGCGACACGCGTGCTGTGGCGTGTGACCGCCGCCATCCGCTCGACCTCGGCGGCGACCTGATCGGCGAGTTCGACCGCATCCGTCACCAGGACCGCGGAGGCCTGCTCATCGTGCTCCGCTTGGCTGACCAGATCCGCGGCGATGAGTCGCGGGTCGGCATCCGCATCGGCCACGACGAGGATCTCGGTCGCACCGGCCTCGGAATCCGTCCCGACGACGCCGGCGACGGCGCGCTTTGCAGACGCGACGTAGTTGTTTCCCGGACCGGACACCACGTCGACGGGGTCGAGCCCGAGCGACGGGACACCATGCGCGAAGGCGCCGATCGCGCCGGCTCCCCCCATGGCGTAGACCTCGGTGACGCCCAGCAGGGCGGCGGCCGCCAGGATCGTCGGGTGGATCCGACCGCCCTGATCGACCTGCGGCGGCGACGCCAGAGCGATCTGCTCGACGCCCGCCACCTGCGCGGGGACCACGTTCATGATCACGCTCGACGGATAGACGGCCTTACCGCCCGGGATGTACACGCCCACGCGGTGCACCGGCTGCCACCGCTGCAGAATGCGCGCACCGGGGCCGATCTCGGTTGTCCGCGGTGCCGGCACCTGGGCTTCGGACCCACGGCGCACACGCACGATCGCCTCTTCGAGCGCGGCCCGGACGGCGGGTTCGATGGATGCGAGGGCGTCGGCGATGTGCTCGGCGGGAACACGCACCTCGTGGCCCGCCACCCGATCGAACTGCTCCGCCTGCTCACGGAGAGCGGCTTCGCCGCGAACGCGCACGTCCTCGACGATGCGGGCGGCGGTGTCGAGCGCCTCCGCTCGAGCCTGTGTGGCGCGCGGCACGGCCGCGAGCATGTCAGCGGGCGAGAGCTCGCGCCCCCGCAGATCGATCGTGCGCATTTCAGCCCTTCGAGATGTCGGAGATGTCGTGGAGGTAGCCGATCCGTCCGTCGTCATGTCGGACGACGTACGCACCTCCACGGTCCTCGATCACAAGAGCCCAGGCGCTCGGCCCGATGCGGAACAGCGGCTCTCCTCGCTCGTCATGCACATCCCGTTCGGAGGCGGCGAGAATCCAGAACGGCTGCGCGGCCGGAGCCGTCTCACGAGGATTCGTCGCATCCAGATCAGCGTCGGCGTCGGCGAAGCCCTCGACGATGCGGGGTTCCGCTTCAGCCGAGACATCACCGGTCTCGTAGGTCGCCGCCGTCTCGAGCAGCGACTCGATGCTCCCGGTGTCTGAGACGATCTCGGGCTCCTGCCCGCGGGATCGACGGGAGTAGGCGGGAACATACTCCTCGTCGGAGGTGTCCTGGTCAGTCCCGACACCGCCACCGGAGGCGTGCGCCGTGAGAGGCACCTGCTCCGCGAGGTCGAGTCGCGCGATCTCGTCGGTCGCCTGGCGCCCGCTCATCTCGACGTCGAGGCCGGTCACCGGCGGCAGCGCTGATGCATCGACGGTGACCTCTGCCTGAGTACCGCTGGGCGCGGCGGTCGACTCGGCAACGGGGTCGGGCTCGGGCTCGGGCCGCGGGCGTGCGATCACCGGTCGCACTGGATTCGCATTGCGATGAGCGAGCGTGACGAGGCGGCCGTGGAAGTCCTCTTTCAGCCCCGGAATGATCGGGGCGAAGACCGTGAACGTGACCAGCGCCAGAGAGGTGATGACCATTCCCACGCCATTCCACGGGAGTCCCCAGTAGCCGGTGGCGATCAGCCCCGAGATCGAGAGCCACAGATTCCCGACCCAGACGACCGCCGCGACGGAGAACGCAACCGAGGCGAACTGGTCGATGCCCAGCGAGCCCACCCGGCGGATGCCATCGGGCGAGAAGCGGCGCAGCACCAGCAGGAAGACCGCCACGGTCGGAAGTGCGATGGGGAGGATCCACTGGATGCCGATCCCCCAGAGCGAGAGGCCGCCGGTCAGCGGGAAGAAGGACAGCACGAAGGAGACCGCCCACACTCCGACGATCAGCAGTTCGCGCAGCGTGAATCCGAGAATGCCGAATTCCGGAGTCACCTCGTCGTCGTAGAGCACACCGTCGTCGTCGCTGAAGATCGAGTCCTCGGGGTCCGATTCGGGAAGGTCGGGTTCGGAGGTGTCCGTACTCATGGTGGTCCTTTCGTCACAGTGCTCGACGGGGTGTTCGTCGTGCTGCCGACGGCTCACGATCCTACCCGCTCACCCCAGACAGGTGGGTCCGAGCAGCGACTTGAGGTCACCGAAGAGGTCTGCGGAGACCTTGACCGGCATCGGCACTTCGAAGACCTTCGCGGTGCCGCCGCGGTGCACGCGGAGCAGCACCTCGGTGTCGCCGTTGTGCCGGCGAAGAACCTCGGCGAGTTCCGTCATCACTCGCTCCGTCGCGCGCTGCTCGGCGAGGACGAGCGCCAACGGACCCGCGGCATCGAATGAGCCGATGTCGGGCGCGAACGCCGATTGGGCGTGCAGGTTGAGCCCGTCGTCACGTCGGGAGACTCGCCCGCGGACAGCGAGGATCGCATCTTGCTGCAGCGTGTGCTGGAACTCGGTGTAGGTCTTCCCCATGAACATCACGGTCACCTCGCCGTTGAAGTCCTCGACGGTGATCATGCCGTACGGGTTTCCACTGGCCTTGGCGACGCGGTGCTGAACACTGGTCACGAGTCCGGCGACCGTCACCTGATCGCCGTCCTGAAGATCCTCGGAGTTGTTGAGGTCGTGGATCGAGATCGAGGCGTGCTTGGCCAGCGGAACCTCGAGGCCCGCGAGCGGGTGATCGGAGACGTAGAGCCCGAGCATCTCCCGCTCGAAGGCGAGCTTGTCCTTCTTGATCCACTCCGGGCGAGCGGGCACCTTGGCAGGGGCTGCCTCTTCCATCCCGTCGTAGAGGCTGTCGAAATCGAACCCGATCGCGCCCTGGGCCTCATTGCGCTTACGGTCGACGGCCGCTTCGACCGCGTCTTCGTGCACCTCCATGAGAGCCCGTCGCGAGTCTCCCATCGAATCGAAAGCCCCCGCTTTGATCAGCGATTCGACGGTGCGCTTGTTCGAGACGTGCAGCGGCACCTTGTCGAGGAAGTGGTGGAACGAGGTGAACCGCTCGTCTTTTCGTGCGCGCACGATGCCGTCGACGACGTTGCTGCCGACGTTGCGGACAGCGCCGAGACCGAAGCGGATGTCGTCGTCGACGGCCGCGAAGTAGTTGATCGAGTCGGACACGTCGGGAGGGAGCACCTTGATGCCCATGCGGCGACACTCGTTGAGGTACAGCGCCATCTTGTCTTTGGAGTCGCCGACGCTGGTCAGCAGCGCGGCCATGTACTCGGCGGGATAGTGCGCCTTGAGGTAGGCGGTCCAGTACGACACGAGGCCATACGCGGCGGAGTGGGCTTTGTTGAACGCGTAGTCGGAGAACGGAAGCAGGATGTCCCAGAGGGCTTTGATCGCCGCCTCGCCGAATCCGCGCTGCTTCATGCCGCCCGCGAAGCCCTCGTACTGCTTGTCGAGCTCGGACTTCTTCTTCTTTCCCATCGCTCGGCGCAGGATGTCTGCTTGTCCGAGGCTGAACCCGGCCACCGCTTGAGCGATCGCCATGACCTGCTCCTGATAGATGATGAGACCGTAGGACTCCTGCAGGATCTCTGCGAGAGGCTCCTCGAGCTGAGGGTGGATCGGCGTGATCTCCTGCAGACCGTTCTTGCGCAGCGCGTAGTTCGTGTGGGAGTTCGCACCCATGGGGCCCGGGCGGTAGAGGGCGATGAGGGCCGAGATGTCACCGAAGTTGTCAGGCTTCATGAGGCGCATCAGAGACCGCAGCGGCGGGCTGTCGAGCTGGAAGACGCCCAGGGTGTCGCCGCGCGCGAGCAGTTCGTACACGCCGGGATCATCGAGGCCGAGGTGCTCGAGGTCGAGTTCCTCGCCACGGTTCGTCCGGATGTTATCGAGCGCGTCGGAGATGATCGTGAGGTTTCGGAGCCCCAGGAAATCCATCTTGATCAGGCCGAGCGACTCGCACGACGGGTAGTCGAACTGGGTGACGATCTGACCGTCCTGCTCCCGCTTCATGATCGGGATGATGTCGAGCAGGGGGTCGGACGACATGATCACGCCGGCGGCGTGCACGCCCCACTGGCGCTTCAGGCCCTCGAGACCGAGCGCACGGTCGAAGACCGTCTTCGCCTCGGGGTCGGTCTCGATCAGCACGCGGAACTCGCTCGCCTCTTTGTACCGCGGGTGCGCCGAGTCGAACATGCCGTCGAGGGGCATGTCCTTGCCCATGACGGGCGGCGGCATCGCTTTGGTGAGCCGCTCCCCCATGCTGAACGGGAACCCGAGCACGCGACCCGCGTCCTTCAGCGCCTGCTTGGACTTGATGGTGCCGTAGGTGACGATCTGGGCTACGCGCTCCGAGCCGTACTTCTCCGTGACGTAGTCGATGACCTCGCCACGGCGCCGGTCATCGAAGTCGACGTCGAAGTCAGGCATCGAGACACGGTCGGGGTTCAGGAACCGCTCGAAGATCAGGCCGTGCTCGAGGGGGTCGAGGTCGGTGATCTTCATCGCGTACGCGACCATGGAGCCGGCACCGGAGCCACGGCCGGGACCGACGCGGATGCCGTTGTCCTTGGCCCAGTTGATGAAGTCGGCGACGACCAGGAAGTAGCCGGGGAAACCCATCTGCAGGATGATGCCGGTCTCGTACTCGGCCTGCTTGCGCACCTTGTCGGGGATGCCACCCGGGTACCGGTAGTGCAGGCCCGTCTCGACCTCTTTAATGAGCCAGCTGTCTTCGGTCTCGCCGTCCGGCACCGGGAACCGCGGCATGTAGTTCGCCGAGGTGTCGAACTCGACCTCGCAGCGCTCGGCGATCAACAGGGTGTTGTCGCAGGCCTCGGGGTGATCGCGGAACAGCTGCCGCATCTCAGCGGCGGTCTTGATGTAGTAGCCGTCGCCGTCGAACTTGAAGCGGTTCGGGTCGTCCATAGTGGAGCCCGACTGCACGCACAGCAGGGCCTCGTGCGCATCGGCCTCGTGCTGGTGCGTGTAGTGCGAGTCGTTGGTCGCGACCAGCGGGATGTTCAGGTCTTTCGCGAGGCGGAGCAGATCGGTCATCACCCGTCGCTCGATGGAGAGACCGTGGTCCATGATCTCGGCGAAGTAGTTCTCCTTGCCGAAGATGTCCTGGAACTCTGCGGCCGCCGCCCGCGCCGCGTCGTACTGCCCCAGCCGGAGCCGCGTCTGCACCTCGCCCGACGGGCACCCCGTCGTCGCGATGATCCCCTTGCCGTAGGTCTGGAGCAGCTCGCGGTCCATGCGGGGCTTGAAGTAGTAGCCCTCCAAGCTCGACCGGGAACTGATCCGGAAGAGGTTGTGCATGCCCGCAGTGCTCTGGCTCCACATCGTCATGTGGGTGTAGGCGCCCGAGCCGGAGACGTCGTCACTCTTCTGATCGGGCGACCCCCACTGCACGCGCGTCTTGTCGCTGCGGTGGGTGCCCGGGGTCATGTACGCCTCGAGCCCGATGATGGGTTTGATGCCCGCATTCCGCGCCGCGTTGTAGAACTCGAACGCCGCGAAAGTGTTGCCGTGATCGGTCACCGCGATGGCCGGCATGCCGTAATCGGCGGCCGCCTGGGTCATCGCATTGATCTTCGCCGCACCGTCCAGCATGGAGTACTCGCTGTGCACATGCAGGTGGACGAAGGAGTCGGATGCCATGCCTTCGAGTCTACGGCGGAGCCCCGACACCGGAGGTCGGTGTCGGGGCTCTGTGCCTGCGATCGGCGACCGCTACGGACCCGAATTCACGAGGGAAACGGTGTACGTCGTCCGGATGTCGGGCACGTCTGCGGGCACCATGTCCCCCGACGCACCGGACTGACGGTCGTAACGCACAGTATGGACAGTCACCCATCCCGTCGTTTCGTCGACGAGTATCGTCTCGGTCCGCGGGGAGTACTGTTCTCGGCGAAGCTCGAAACTGACGGTCCCGTCGTCTGACGATGTCGTCACAGCGAGGCCACTCAGAGTCAATGCGCCCATGTACGCCTCGCGGACATCGGCCGGTGCGAAGTTCGACAGCAACGTGGACGTCATGTTCTCGAGGAGTGCATCGTCCGTCTCGTCCTGGCTGGACGTCCAGGCGCCGACAACCGTCCGTAGATGATCGAGAAGTGCTTGCGGTTCCCGCGGAAGGTCCGCGTAGTACTCCGTCGAACCCATGGGGGGGAAAGCGTCGCCCGCCAGCCCACCCGTGCTCCATGTCTCCCCGACATTGCCGTCCACCGGCATGAGGGTGTTCCACCTCTGCTCCTCATCGGGCCCTTGCACCCCCGGGAAGAGCTTCACCCTCTCGGCCGTGGGGCCGTGCGCCTGATACCAATCGCCCGAGCGATCCGCGGGGACGTACTGCTCGTCGCGATCGCGCGCCAGCAGAGCCGAGACGGGTGGGGACGAGGACTGGGTCGTCCAGGCCCAGGGGAACACCTCCCCTGACGAGGCTGTGTAGTGCAGACGTTCAGTGACGCTGACGATGTGGAGGTACTGCCCCGCCTGCGGGGTCGTACCGGGGAAAGGCTCGGTCGTCCCGGTTCCCGAGGTCGCGGAGGGCTGCGGACTCGGCGACGCCTGCGGCTGCGGCGTCGCTGTCGGTGTCGGAATCGCCTCGACGCGAGGCGGCGGCGCTGTCTCCTGCGTGAAGACCACCACGGCTGTGGCCACCGTGGCTGTGGTCGCCACGGCGCCGGCGATCAACAGGGTTCGATGCGCGAGACGTCGGCGATTCCGCTCCCGGCTCTCGTCGATCCCACTCAGAAGGCGTGCACGAGCCGCGGCCACACGGTCGTCCGTGAGGCTCGCGCTCGTGTTCACCTCACGCACGCGTTCGAAAACGTCCATCGACCTCTCCTTCCTTCTCGCTCACAACTCGTTCTCGGCGGCTCCCTCTGGTCGGATCGAGTCGAGTCCGTATTCGATTCATTCGCGAGCGGACGGTGCCCACAGGTACGCCGAGGGCGACGGCGACCTCCTCATACGTCAGGTCTCCCCAGGCGTAGAGCAGCAGCGTGTCCCGTTCCTTCGCTGACAGCGCGGCGATGCGGGGCGCCAGCTCTCGGGTGGAGATCTCGGCATCGAGGCGAGCGATCGTCCCCTCGAGGTCGCCGAGCGACACGTGTTCCTCGCGGTGTGCGGACTCCACACTCGATCGGTGGTGCTTCGCCTCCCGAACTCGGTGCTTCTTGATCAACCGCGAGGCGATGCCGAACAACCACGGCAGCGCGGAGTCCCACGCCGCGTCGAAAGACTTCCGTCGCGCGAAAGCGACCAGGAATGTCTCGCTCAGGATGTCCTCACCGGCATCGGGACCGAGGCGGCGAGCGGCATACCGACCCACCGATCCCGCGTGCCGATCGAACAGTTCAGCGAAGGCTCGGGGTTGCCCGAGCGACCGCTGAATGATCTCGCTATCTGTGCTCACACTATGTATTGCCCCTGAGTCGGCAAACGGTTCGAAATTATCTTGGGCGTCCCGCCGAGTCTATGGCGGAGCCCCGACACCGGAGGTCGGCGCCGGGGCTCAGCCTCGGCCGCTAGCCCTGGGGCGCGGAGTCCACGACGGAGGTGTGCACCGTGGTGGTGGAGTCGACCGTGTCGCCTGCAGGTCCTCCGCTTCCGTAGTTCTCCGAGATCGAGTCGACGAGGCCCCGCTCGGTATCGATCGCGATCTTCGTCGTCCGGTGGCCGGGAACGACGTATTGCAGCGTCGCCGTCGAACCGTCCTCCGCCACCACCTCGAATCCGGGGATCAGCGCGATCGCGAGGAAGAACGCCGAGCGCAGGTCGGCCGGCATCAGGTTGATCGCCGACGGGTCGCTGAGACTCGCCACGAGCCAGCGGTCCCCCTCCTCCCCCGTCATCCCCGACTGCGCGCGGAGCCAATCGAGCAGCTTCTGAGGATCCCTCGGCATTTCGTCGTAGTACGGACGGTATCCGTCCGCCAGGTACGGCATCGGCGGTTCGTCGCCTCCCACGGCGAGATACTCGCCCGCCGGGAGTGTCTCGATCGTGCCGCGTTCACGAATCGCGGAGCCGGGCGAGGATGACCACTCCCGTGCCGCCTCCGCGCCACGGGATCCGAAGGAGTCCACGACCTCGGAGGAGCCCCAGTCGTAGAACCAGTCACCAGCCCGGTCGGCCGGGACGTAGAGCACGCGCGTGTCGCGCTCCAGCACGGCGGCGTCGCCGCCGTCTCGCGAGGCGTTGAACGCGAACGTGTTCTCGTCATCGTCATCGGCCCATTCGGCCTTCCAGAAATGGAGGTACTCACCGACGGTCTCGATCCGCAGGTATTGCCCGGGGACGAGTGTGGTGTCCTGCGCATCGAGCGTCACCGCTGACGCGCGCTCCAGCACCTCGGCTGCGGCCGCATCGGGTGCGTTCGGTGGCGCGATGACAGAACCGGCCACGATCGCGGTCACGGCCGCTCCGGCCACGAGACCCCCGAGACCGATCCCGGTCCACGTGCGTCGTTTCGACGACCGCGCTCGCTCCGGACGCGCACTCCGCGCCATCTCTCGCGTCAGCGCCCGTCGCGCCGCGAGAACGGTGTCTTCATCCACACGGGACTCGTCGATCCCGATCTCACGAACTTGTTCCATAAGCTGCATCGCTCTCCTCCTTCGCCATCCATGTCAGTCGGGCTGCTCCGTGCGAGCCGGGCGGTGCGAGCTTGCGACGAACGCGATTCAGTCGGGACCGCACGGTTCCGACGGGCACGCCCAGCGCAGCGGCGATCTGCTCATACGTGAGATCGCCCCACGCGTGCAGCAGCAAGGTGTCGCGATCCTTCGCCGCGAGAGCCGCGATCCGCGGGGCCAGCGCTCGCAGAGCGGCATCGGCGTCGATCCGGGACTCAGATGCGACCTGCGGAGTCTCTGCCGCGACCTCCCCTGCGGACGCCGAGGCCTCGAAGGCCCGCCACTGCCGCGCTTCCGCAGCCCGATGGCTCTTCACCACCCTGGTCGCGATGCCGAGCAGCCACGGCCGCGCCGACTCCGTCCCGAGCTCGAAGGACGCGCGTCGCCGGAAGGCGACGAGGAACGTCTCGCTCAGAACGTCGTCGACGGCGTCCGCCCCGACCCGTCGTCGGATGTAGCCGCCGACGGGTCGGACGTGCCGCTCGAAGATCTCGGAGAAGACTCCGGGTTCTTCGAGCGACCGCTGGATGATCTCGCTGTCCGTGCTCACACTGAGTATTGGGACGATTCACGAAAACGGTTCACGCTTTCTTCGACGCCTTTCGTGAGGCGCCCAGATCGAGCCTCATCACCACCCGAGGGAAGCCGTCGAGGACGGAGCCCGTATCGGCTGCCTTCACGAAGCCTGCGCTCTCGAAGAGCGCTCGCGTACCGACGTACGCCATCGTCAGGTTGACCTTCTCCCCGCCGTTGTCAACGGGATACCCCTCGATCGCCGGCGCGCCGCGCTCCCTCGCGTAGGCCACGGCACCGTCGATCAGCGCGTGGGAGATGCCCTGCTTGCGGTGTCCCGGCCGCACCCGGAAGCACCACAGCGACCAGACGTCCGAATCGTCGATGTGCGGAATGAGACGGTTGCGTGCGAAGCTCGTGTCACGCCGTGGATGCAGCGCCGCCCAGCCCACCGGCTCATCGTCGAGGTAGGCGATGACCCCAGGTGGCGGATCCTGATGGCACAGGTCGCGCACGCGATCAGCGCGCTGCGACCCACGCAGCGCGACGTTCTCCTTGCTGCCGATGCGATAGCTCAGGCAGAAACAGACGTTGGATGTCGGCTTCTTCGGGCCGACGAGCGCGGCGACATCATCGAACTCCGTTGCTGGTCGAACCTCGATGTCCATGCGATCAGTGTGGCGCACGACGCAGACATCGCCTCGACGAAGCGCGGGCTATTCGCCGCGGAGCACGTCCAGCGCGTGCCGGAAGTCCTCCGGATACGGGGAATCGAACTGCACCCAATCCCCCGTCGCCGGGTGCGCGAACGCCAGCTGATGCGCATGAAGCCACTGCCGCGTGAGTCCGAGACGGGCCGACATCGTCGGGTCTGCTCCGTACAGCGGATCACCGACGCACGGATGCCGGTGGGCGGCCATGTGCACACGGATCTGGTGAGTGCGTCCCGTCTCGAGATGGATCTCCAGGAGCGAAGCACCGGGGAACGCCTCGAGCGTCTCGTAGTGGGTGACCGAGGGCTTGCCGTCGGGAACGACGGCGAACTTCCAGGAGTGGTTCGGATGGCGCCCGATCGGCGCGTCGATCGTCCCGGCGAGCGGATCGGGGTGCCCTTGCACGACGGCGTGATAGATCTTCTCGACCGTACGATCCTTGAACGCCTGCTTCAGCACCGTGTAGGCGTGTTCGGATTTCGCGACGACCATCAGACCGCTGGTGCCGACATCGAGCCGATGCACGACTCCCTGGCGCTCGGGAGCGCCGCTGGTGGCGACGCGGAATCCTGCGGCCGCGAGAGCACCGACGACCGTCGGGCCTTCCCAACCGACCGAGGGATGCGCCGCGACGCCGGTGGGCTTGTCGACCACGACGATGTCGTCGTCGTCGTACACGATGCCGAGTTCGGGCACCGCGATCGGAATGATCCTCGGCGCTTCCTTCGGCTGCCATTCCACATCGAGCCAACCGCCGCCGCGAAGGCGGTCGGACTTGTCGAGCGTCACGCCGTCCAAGCGCACACCGCCTGCTGCGGCGACGTCGGCGGCGAAGGTACGCGAGAAGCCCATGAGCTTCGCCAGCGCCGCGTCGACGCGAGTGCCGTCCAGACCGTCGGGCACCGGCAGAGACCGGGACTCCACGGTCAGCGTCCTTCGGATGCGGGAGCCGCATCCTCCGATGACGCATCGTCGTCGCTCGAGCGGCCTGTGCCTGCGGCATCCGCCGCTGCGTCATCCGCGTCCACGAATTCTGCATCCGTCTCGGTCTCGGCCATGGCGGCCACAGCGGCCGCTTCGGCTTCTTCCTCGGTCTCGATGACGGCGTGGTCGCGCTCGCGCGTCCCGTCGAAGCGGAGCCCGAAAACGACGAGAAGGGCGACCGAGATCATGCCGGTCACGATGAAGATGTCTGCCACGTTGAAGATCGCGGGCATCATCCACGGCATCGAGATCATGTCTACGACGTGCCCAACGGGGAAACCGGGCTCGCGGAGCAGACGGTCCGTGAGGTTGCCCAGCACACCGCCGAGCAGGCAGCCGAGAACGACGGCCCACAGCCGGGACTTGATCCCGAATGCCTTCCAGATGATGATCGACGCCACCACCGCGAGGGCGATCGTGAAGATCCACGTCACCTCGGACCCGAGCGAGAAAGCCGCGCCGGGGTTACGGACGTAGTACAGCTGAAGGAACTCACCGAGAACCGGAACCGGCTCATGCAGGGGCAGGTTCTCGATCGTGAGGTACTTCACAAACTGATCGGCGGCCAGCACGAGCGCTGCGAGAATCGCAACGATCGCACCGGCCGCCGACCGACGAAGGGGCGGGCGTCCTGACAAGGGGCGCCTTACAGACCGATCGCGGAGACGGGCGTGGAGTCCGTGGACGCCGACTTCTCGTCGAGCTCGCGGAGCTGGCCCTCGATGTAGCCGCGCAGCTGCGAGCGGTAGTCGCGCTCGAAGTTGCGGAGTTCGGTGATGCGGGCTTCGAGCGTGTTGCGCTCGCGCTCCAGGCGTGCCGACTCTTCGCGCTGCTTCGCCTCGGCCTCGGTGCGGATGCGCGCCACCTCGGTCTCGGCCTCGGCGATGAGCGCATTGCGCTTTGCCTCACCCTCAGCCACGTGCTCGTCGTGCAGACGCTGCGCGAGCTCGATGATGCCGGCGGTCGCGGTCGCGGATCCGGTCGGTGCGGGCTCTGCAGGAACCTCGGCGACGGGCGCGGGAGCTTCGGTCGCGGCAGGTGCGGCGGCCTCGGGGGCGGCACCGGACTCGTAGGCGGCCAGCTTGGCCTTCAGCTCGACGTTCTCCTCGAGAGCCTTGCGCCACTCGATGACGATCTCGTCGAGGAAGTCGTCCACCTCGTCCGGGTCGAAGCCGTCCTTGAATCGGACGTGCTGGAACTGCTTGGTGACGACGTCATCCGGGGTAAGTGCCATGAGTGGCTCCTCTTTCGATGAGTTCGAATGCCAGTATCGATGTATGGCGTGGTCGTGATGTGGCGCGAACCCGGGGCGCGCACCTGGGTGCCAGCATAGTCCCCGCGCCTCAGCGCCGCGATGTCGCGACACTCAGAGTGCACGAACTCGGGGCGTGCCCGACGCGAGGAGCGGGCGGAGTTCAGCGGATGAAAAGCCGCACGATGTTCATGAGGATCAGCACCACCAGCAGCGTGAGAGTGAACCCGAAGTCGAGCGACAGCGATCCGATCCGCAGGGGCGGGATAAGCCTCCGGAAGAACCGGATGGGTGGATCGGTGACCGTGTAGACGGCCTCAGCGGCGACCAGACCGAAACCCTTCGGACGCCATTCCCGATTGAACATCGGGATGTAGTCCAGGATGAGGCGCGCGAAGAGCACGAAGATGTACAGCAGCAGCACCAGGTGAACGATGCTCGCTGCGACGGAGACCAGCTCCACGGGCTACGACTGGTCGAAGCCCGCAGACTCAGCGTCTGCGTGTGCGATGCCCCCGTGGCCCGAAACCGCGATGTTCTCCGGCGAGAGCAGGAACACCTTCGAAGTGACGCGCTCGATACGGCCGTACAGACCGAGGGAGAGCCCGCTCGCGAAGTCGATGAGGCGACGCGCGTCGGCATCGCTCATCTGGGAAAGGTTGATGATGACGGGGACGCCCTCACGGAAGCTCTCGGCGATCAGCTGCGCGTCGCGGTACTGCTTCGGGTGGACGGTGAGGATCTCGTTCACGGCTCCTGCAGACGGCTGGCGGACGGCGACGGGGCGACGCAACGGCGTGACGGGGGCCGGTGCCGGCTCCTCGCGGTCACGGTCGCGTTCGCGGTGGGGGCGGGCAGGAGCCTGCGCCTCTTCCTCATAGACCTCTTCCTCGTCGGCGAGGCCGAGATACACCATGGTCTTCTTCAGCGGGTTACCCATCGTGTCCTCCGGTTCGAACGTTTGGGGCTGGTCTTTTCACAGGTTAACCCCGGTCGGGCCGGGGTCCGGTGATTGCGGAGCCGATCCGCAGGTGTGTCGCGCCGGCGGCGATCGCCTCGACGAAGTCTCCGGTCATCCCGGCCGAGATCCAGGTTGCGTCCGGGGCCGCGGCTCGGACGGCATCGGAGACGTCGCGCAGACGAGCGAATGCGCCAGCAGGCTCCTCATCGAGAGGAGCGACCGCCATCACGCCGCGCAGGCGCAGGGAAGGCAGGGCGAGCACATGCTCGGCGAGACCGACCGCATCGGCGGGGGCCACGCCTCCTCTACCCGGATCATCCGTCAGGTTGACCTGCACGAGCACGTCGAGCGCATCGTCGCCGTCGGCGGCTCTGTGCAGGGCATCGGCGAACCGGTCTCGGTCGACCGAGTGCACCACGTCGGCGCTGCGACGGATAGCCGCCGCCTTGTTCGTCTGCCCCTGGCCGATGAAGTGCCAGGCCAGGTCGAGGGCGGCGAGCTCAGCCTGCTTGGCCGACAACTCCTGCTGCCGGTTCTCACCGACGTCCCGCACACCGAGCGCGCACAGCTCCTCGACCAGCGACGCCGGGTGGAACTTCGTCACCACGATCCTGGTGAGCTCTTCGGGATCTCTGCCTGCGGCACGCGCGGCGGCGGCGATCCGTTCGTCGATCGCCGCCAGCCGCGCGGCCAGGCCCGATGGCTCCTGGCCGTCGACCGCCGAGGTCACTTCAGGAATTCGGGGATGTCGATGTCGTCGTCGGCGAACGCCGGCTCGATGCTCGTGGCGGGCACGCGCTGGTGCACGGGCTCCGCCTGTGCAGGCTCGCTCTTCGTCTCGGACTCGTCCGGGAGGGCCACCTCGGGAAGCGTCGCGGCCGACGGACGCGAGACCACCATCGGGTCGAGACGCAGCGACGGTTCCCCGCTGTCGAAGCCGGCGGCGATCACCGTCACCCGCACCTCGTCGCCCAGAGTGTCATCGATGACCGTACCGAAGATGATGTTCGCCTCGGGGTGCGCGGCCTCCTTGACGAGGTCGGCGGCATCGTGGATCTCGAAGATTCCGAGATTCGATCCACCCTGGATCGAGAGCAGCACACCGTGGGCACCCTCGATGGAGGCTTCGAGCAGCGGCGACTCCACGGCGAGCTCCGCGGCCTTGATGGCCCGGTCCGCCCCGCGCGCCGAACCGATGCCCATGAGCGCGGAGCCGGCGCCCTGCATGACGGACTTGACGTCCGCGAAGTCGAGGTTGATCAGACCCGGGGTCGTGATGAGGTCGGTGATGCCCTGGACACCGGCGAGCAGAACCTGGTCGGCGGTGGCGAACGCCTCGATCATCGAGATGCCGCGGTCGCTGATCTCGAGGAGACGGTCGTTGGGGACGACGATGAGGGTGTCGACCTCTTCCTTGAGCTTGACCACACCCGCCTCCGCCTGGCTCTGACGACGGCGACCCTCGAAGGAGAACGGCTTGGTGACGACACCGATGGTGAGGGCGCCGATGGACTTCGCGATGCGAGCCACGACCGGTGCGCCTCCGGTTCCGGTTCCGCCACCTTCGCCGGCGGTCACGAAGACCATGTCGGCGCCGGTCAGGGCCTGCTCGATCTCCTCGGCGTGGTCCTCGGCGGCACGTCGACCCACCTCGGGGTCCGCGCCGGCGCCGAGGCCGCGGGTGAGCTCACGGCCCACATCGAGCTTGACGTCGGCGTCGCTCATGAGCAGCGCCTGAGCGTCGGTGTTGACGGCGATGAACTCGACTCCGCGGAGACCGAGATCGATCATGCGATTGACGGCGTTGACGCCGCCACCGCCGACGCCGACGACCTTGATCACGGCGAGGTAGTTCTGGTTCTGGCTCATGGCCGGCCTCCGATTATTCGAGCCTGGAAAAGGGTGAACCTTAAACCTCAAGTAGAGGTGTAAAGTATTTCCCGGTATTGCGTTCTCTTTGATCGAAGGTAAGCGCCGCCTGGCTCCGCGCGCGCGATCGCCTGGGCGTGTCGCGCCATTCCTTCGCGAAAGCCTTCGGCGTGGCTTCGAAAGCCGTCAGCCGACGACGGCCACCTCGGGAGAAGTGACGTCGATGGAGGCAGCGTCCGGGTTCTTGGCCATCGTGGCGGAGAGCGTGAGCGCCTTCAGGGCCGACTCCTCTGCGCTCCCCCAGACCACGGTCAGCCCGGATTCGAGGGTCAGCGTCACATCATCGGCGGTCGTGGCACGCACGCCTGTGAGAGCGGCACGGACATCTGCCGGCAGCGCACGGACGACGAGACCGGCGCTCTGGAAAGCGCGCGACTCGACGCCGCCGTCGACGTCGATCACCGGCTGGCCCGCCGGTTGATCGGCTGTGGTCGAGAGCGCGACTCCCGCGGCATCGACGAGGGTGTACCCGGCGCCCGATCGGATGACACCGACCGGCGTGCGTTCCACGATCCGCACCGTGAGGTCGTGTGGCGGACGCGCTTCGAGTGCATATGTCTCGATGAGGGGGAAGGCCAGCAGCGCGGCCTTCACCTCACTGGTGTCCACGAGCGCCAGCGGCGTGCCGATCTGGTCGCCGAGCGCCGCCTCGATCGCGGCGGGATCGAGGCTCCCGGCCCCGACCACGGTGATCTTCTCCACCGCGAACAGCGGGCTGTACGCGGCCGCGACGCTGCCCCCGATCAACAGGATCACGGCACCGATGCTACTCAGCCAGATGATCCGTCGACGCCGGGAGCGCTGCGTGAAGCGCCGGATCTCGGAGCGGAGAGCCTTACGTCTGGCCCGTGCTGCACGCCACACGTCCCTGGTCGAGGTCGGCTCCGGCTCGTCCGCGCCAGCAGCGTCGAATCCGTCGTGGGCCGGAGGCTCCGGCACCGACCCATCCGGTTCGGACCGCACCCCGCTGCGGTCGCTCCGCCGTCCGTGGCGTGCCCGTGCTTCTGACGCGTCGCCCTTCTCCACCGGGCTCTCCGGTGCGGACGGCAGCGGTGGGGGACGGCGCATCGCTACGCCTCGTCGGTCCGGCGCAGCGAATCCAGGACCTGCGGGATGATCTGGTAGACGTTGCCGCAGCCGAGCGTCACGACGAAGTCGCCGTCACGGGCCACCGCGGCGGTGTAGTCGGCCGCCTGCTGCCAGTCGGCGACGAAGTGCACATGCGACGGATCGCGGAACGCCGTGCTCACCAGCTCGCCTGTGACACCGGGGACGGGGTCTTCGCGAGCGCCGTACACGTCGAGCATCACCGTGTGATCGGCGAACTCCTCGAGGACGTCGGCGAACTCCTGATACATGTGCTGTGTGCGGGAGTAGGTGTGCGGCTGCTGGATCGCGATGATCCGTCCCGACCCCGCGATGCTGCGCATGGCCTCGAGCGCCGCCCGCACCTCCGTCGGATGGTGCGAGTAGTCGTCGTAGACCGTGACGCCTCGTTCGACGCCGTGCTGCTCCAGGCGGCGCACGGTCCCGGCGAAGCCCTCTACCGCGCGCACGGCGTCGACGAGCGGGTACCCGAGTGCTCGGAGCACCGCGACGACTCCGGCCGCGTTGATCGCGTTGTGCACGCCGGGGACCGCGAGCTGCATGCGCGCCTGCTCATCCCCTTGGCTGATGGTCGCGGCGACCGGTCCGGCCGCGACGACGTCGGTGACGCGCACGTCGGCGTCCTCCGCCTGGCCGAAGGTGAGCACGTTCGGGTGCGACAGCCCGGCACCGACGCGGAGCGCACCGGCGTCGTCGCTCGAGATGACGACGGCTTCGGTGGCCGCGTCGGCGAACCGCACGAAAGCGTCGTGGAATGCCTCTTCCGAGCCGTAGTGGTCGAGGTGGTCGGGATCGACGTTGGTGATGAGCGCCACCGCGGTGTCGTACAGCAGGAACGTGCCGTCGGACTCGTCGGCCTCGACGACGAACAGGTCGCCCGTGCCCGTGGCGCTCGAGGTGCCGAGCTGTTCGATGACGCCTCCGTTGACGAAGTGCGGGTCGGCGCCGAGCTCGCGCAGTGCCGTGACGATCATCCCGGTCGAGGTCGTCTTCCCGTGGGCACCCGCGACCGAGACCAGCCGCCGCGAACCGATCAGCCAATGCAGCGCCTGCGACCGGTGGATCACGTGCAGACCGCGCGCCTTCGCCGTCACGAACTCGGGGTTCTCGGGCCAGATCGCTCCGGTGTGCACGACCGTGTCGGCATCACCGAGGTGGGCGGCGTCGTGGCCGACGTGCACGGTCGCCCCGGCGGCTGCCAGGGCGCGCAGATTGTCGCTGTCCGCACGGTCGCTGCCGGAGACGCGGATCCCCGCGTCGAGGAACATCTTGGCGAGGCCGCTCATGCCGGAACCACCGATGCCGATGAAGTGCGCAGCGGTGATCGTCTCGGGAATGGGGAGGGTGAGGTCGGGTCTGATCATGTCCGCTTCAGTCTACTTTTCTTCGATGTCGTCGACCGTGTCAGACCGAGTCCAGCGCGCGGTCGATCAGCCGGATCACGTTCTCGGTGCCGTTGCGCGTTCCCGCCGTCTCGGCCGCTGCGGCCATCCGGTCGAGCCTGTCCCGGTCCCCCAGGATGGGCACGACGATCCGCCGCACGGCGTCGCCGTCGAAGGTCGCGTCGTCGAGGAGCTCGGCCGCACCCGCCGCCACCGCGGACGCCGCGTTCAGACGCTGCTCGCCGTTGCCGACCGAGTAGGGCACGTACAGGGCGGGGATGCCCAGCGCACTGATCTCGCTGACCGTCGCCGATCCGGACCGCGAGACGATCAGGTCCGCGACGGCGAAAGCCAGGTCCATACGGTCGACGTAGCGCCGCAGTGCGTACCCCTCGGCCCCAGGATCGGCGAGTTCGCTGCGCTCACCCGTCACGTGCAGGAGCTGCCACCCGGCCGCCAGGACATCGCGCCAGGAATCCTCGAGGGCCTCATTGAGGCGCTGAGCACCGAGCGAGCCGCCGAACGCGAGCAGCACCGGGCGATCCGGGTCGAGACCGAAGTACTCCGCGGCCTCCGCGCGCGCCGCCGCACGATCGAGCGTGATGATCTCCTGGCGCAGCGGCATCCCGACCGTCTCGCTGCCCCGGAGCGGGGTGCCCTCGAACGCGACGCCCACGGCCGCGGCACGGCGGGCCCCGAGCACGTTGGCGAGACCGGGCTTGGCGTTGGCCTCGTGCACCACGAACGGCACGCCCTCGCGCCGCGCAGCCACGTAGGCGGGGGCAGACGCGTAGCCGCCGAATCCGACGACGACATCGACACCGTGTCGGCGGATGTGCGCGCGCACCTGAGCGATCGCCTTGCGGAACCGCATCGGGAAGGCCGCCGCCTGCCGGTTCGGACGACGCGGGAACGGGACCTTGTCGACGATGAGCAGTTCGTAGCCTCGAGCGGGCACCAGCCGGGACTCGAGCCCCTCGGCCGTACCGAGCACGAGCACGGTGGCATCGGCGTCGCGTTCACGAAGTGCGTCGGCGACGGCGAGCAGGGGATTCACATGGCCGGCGGTGCCACCGCCGGCGAGGAGGTACGAGGTCACCTGGTGACCCTACCCCGCTCGGCTGAGGGCTTCTCGACCACGGGAATGGTGCGCGCGAAGGCGAGCAGCACGCCGCAGGCGATCAGCACGGCGAGCAGGGCCGTGCCTCCCTGAGACATGAACGGGAGCGGCACTCCCATCACCGGGAACACACCGATGACGACGCCGATGTTGAGCACGGCCTGACCGACGATCCACACCGTGATTCCGCCTGCCGCGACGCGGATGAAGGGATCAGGCGTCTTCCGGATCACATGGAAGGCACCGACCGTGAAGAACGTGAACAGCGCCAGGACGACGATGCAGCCGATCAGCCCGAGTTCTTCCCCGACGATCGCGAAGATGAAGTCGTTGCCGGCGGCGGGCAACCATCCGTACTTCTCCTGGGAGTTACCGAGCCCGAGCCCGAATATCCCGCCCGATGCCATCCCCCAGATGCCGTGGATGGACTGGTAGCAGTCGCTCTCGTACAGCGCCATGTTGTCGCAGGTCGCCGTGATGCGCCGCATCCGGTCCTGGCTCGACAGCGCGTAGGCGAGGACCGCGCCGATGCCGATCACCACCGGGATGATGAACAGGCGGAGTTTGACGCCCGAGAAGAAGAGGCAGCCCAGCAGGATGAGCACCAGCACCATCGCGGTGCCGAGGTCCTTCCCGGCGAGCACGGTTCCGATCGCCAGCGCCCCGACCGGGATCACGGGGATGAAGACGTGGTGCCAGGTTCCGAGCATCGCCTGCTTGCGCAGCAGGACTGCGGCGATCCAGAGAGCCAGTGCGAGCTTCAGGAACTCGGAAGGCTGCAGCGTGAAGCCGCCGATGTCGATCCAGTTCCGGTTTCCGCCGTCTTCGATCCCGAGCGGGGTGAACACGAGCAGCTGCAGGGCGACGGCGCCGAACAGCGCCGGCCACGCCATCTTCCTCAGGAATGCGACCGGCAGGCGGCTGATCAGGAACATCAGCGGGACTCCGAGGAGCGCGAACACCCCCTGGCGGAGTACGCCGCCCATCGGATCGGATCCGCTGGCCACCGCGGTCGCGCTGGTCGCGGAGAGCACCATGA
This sequence comes from Microbacterium sp. B19(2022), assembly GCF_012030385.1. Classification (NCBI taxonomy): domain Bacteria; kingdom Bacillati; phylum Actinomycetota; class Actinomycetes; order Micrococcales; family Microbacteriaceae; genus Microbacterium; species Microbacterium sp. B19(2022). The sequence continues at coordinate 118,037 of NZ_JAAUVO010000005.1, read as the reverse complement.
CCAGGCCGAAGAGCGTCAGCAGCAGAGCGGTCGACGCGATGAGAAGGAACTCGGTGGACACCGGCGTGAACCGGCGTCCGAGCGACACCCTGGCGGCGAGTCCGCCGGACTCAGAGCGCGGAGGGCGGGACACCTGCGTCATCGGCGCTCCCCCGGTCTATCCAGTCACGCACCGCCTCGGCGAAACGGTGACCTCGATCCGCGTAGCTCGAGAACTGATCGAACGATGCCGCCGCCGGGGCCAGCAGGACTGTGCCCTCGCCTTCGACGATCCCCGACGCGATCTCCACGACACGGTTCATGACCTGTCCAGTCTCGCCAGCATCGACCTCGAACACCGGTACCGACGGCGCGTGTCGCCGGAATGCCGCGACCACGGAGGCCCGCTCGACCCCGATCACGACTGCAGCTCGAGCCGTCGCACCGACATCGGCGACCAGGTCGGCGATGTCGACGCCCTTCAGGTCACCCCCGACGATCCATACCGCTCCGGGGTAGGCACGCAGCGACGACGCCGCGGCGTGCGGATTGGTGGCCTTGGAGTCGTCGACCCAGGTGATGCCCGCATGCCGCGCGATGACCTGGATGCGGTGCGCGTCCAGGCGGAAACTCTGCAGCGCCGTGTGGATCGCCTCCGGTTCGACTCCGAGCGATCGCGCCAGGGCACTGGCGGCGAGGATGTTCTGGACGATGTGCGGAGCTGCGAGCCCGACCTCGTCGAGGGCCGCGATGGTCGTGAGTTCGAGGGCGCTGCGCGCGCGGTCGTCGAGGAAGGCCCGATCGACGATGAGCCCCTCCACGATGCCGAGGTCGCTCGGTCCGGGGATACCCAGATCGAAGCCGATCGCGCGGGCTCCTTCGACCACCTCGGCTTCTTCGACCATGAGCCTGGTCGCCTCATCGGCCTTGTTGTAGACGCAGGCGACGCGGGTGTTTCGATAGACCACAGCCTTCGCGTCGCGATACGCCTGGGCGCTGCCGTGCCACACCAGATGGTCGTCGGCGAGGTTGAGGCACACGGCCGCGTGCGGGAAGAGCTCACCTTCGGGCCGCGACTGGCCGAGGTACCAGAGCTGGTGGCTGGAGAGCTCGACCACGAGCACGTCGAAGCCGGCGGGGTCCCGCACCGCATCGAGGACGGGTACGCCGATGTTGCCGCAGGGCGCCGCCCGCAGGCCGCCCTCGACCAGCAGCGAGGCCGTCAGCTGCGTCGTGGTCGTCTTGCCGTTGGTCCCGGTGATGAGCACCCAATCGGCCGGCGTTCCGTCGGCGCGCACCACCTTGTCACGGACACGCCAGGCGAGTTCGACATCGCCCCAGATCGCGATTCCCGACTCCTGGGCCCAGCGGATCACGGAGTGCGACGGCGAGAAACCGGGCGAGGCGATCACCACTTCGGGGGCGAAGTCCACCAGTGCGGCCGGCACGTCGGCCAGGGAGCCGAGTTCGAGCGCGGCACCGATCACCGGGAGCAGGCGCGCGTACTCCTCTTCCGCGGACTCGCTGAGCACGAGCACCTCCGCACCGAGCTCGGCGAGGGTGTCGGCCACCGAGAAGCCCGTCATCGACAAACCGAGCACGGCGACGCGGAGATCGCGCCAATCGGCGTTCCAGCTCGTGAGTCCGCTGAGCCGATCAGTCGACACGGGTGAGCCACTCGACGTAGAAGAGGCCGACGGCCGAGACCGCGAGGAGTCCGGCGATGATCCACATGCGCACCACGATCGTGACCTCGGACCAGCCGCGCATCTCGAGGTGGTGATGGAAGGGACTCATCAGGAACAGCCGCTTGCCGCGCGTGATCTTGAAGTACGCCCGCTGCAGGATGACGGAGCCGGAGGACAGGACGAAGACGCCGGCGATCACCAGCAGGAGGAGCTCGGTGCGGGTCAGGATCGCCATCGCGGTGATCACGCCGCCGATCGCCATCGAGCCGACATCGCCCATGAAGACCTTCGCCTTGGGCGCGTTCCACCACAGGAATCCGATGAGGCTGGCCGCGACCGACGCCGCGATGATGGCCAGGTTGAACGGGTCGCGCACCTCGTAGCATCCGCCGAGGGCGTCGGGATCGCCGCCGATGCAGGGCTGCTTGAACTGCCAGAACGCGATCACGCTGTAGGCGCCGACGACGATGACTCCGGCCCCGGCGGCGAGACCGTCGAGACCGTCCGTCAGGTTCACACTGTTCGAGGTCGCGACGCCGATGATCGAGATCCACACGAGGTAGAGGATCCAGCCGAGCACGACGCCGAAGGCGAAGAGGTTCAACCAGGTGATGTCGCGGAAGAGCGAGATCGCGGGGCTCGCCGGCATCTGCCCCCATTTGTTCGGGAAGTTCAGAGCGACGATGCCGAAGGGGACGATGACGAGCAACTGGCCGATCACCTTGCGCCAGCCGGACAGGCCGAGGCTGCGCTGGCTGCGGACCTTCATGTAGTCGTCGATGAAGCCCACGGCGCCGAAGCCGACCATCAGCCAGATCACCAGGATCGCCGAGAGTGCGGGCACCTCGCCGCTCACCAGCACGCCGGTGAAATAACCGACGATGGATCCGACGATGAAGATGACACCGCCCATCGTGGGCGTGCCGCGCTTCGCCTCGTGGCTCGGATTGTGCACCGACTCCGGGGTGCGGATCACCTGCCCCCAGCCCCACTTCCGGAAGAGTCGGAGGAAGACAGGAGTCAGGAACAGGGTGAAGGCGAGCGAGATCGCCGCCGACATGATGAGAGACCTCACGAGAACAATTCTCCCAGACGATCGCCGAGATGCCGGAGGCCCACGGAATTGGATGACTTCACGAGTACGCGGTCGCCGTCGCGGAGTTCGGTGCGCAGGTACTCGAAGGCTGCGTCCTGGTCGGCCAGGTGGATGGCCTCACTGTCCCAGGAGCCCTCGCCGACAGCAGCGAGGTAGAGCCGCCGCGCCTCGGGGCCGACGACGACGATGCGTTGGATGTTGAGTCGGACGGCGAGCAGACCGATCCGGTCGTGCTCCTCCCCTGCGCTCTCTCCGAGCTCGGTCATCGCGCCGAGGACGGCGACGGTGCGCTCCTCCGGCCCGGTGATCTGCGCGAGAGTCCGCAACGCCGCGGACATCGAGTCGGGGCTGGCGTTGTAGGCATCGTTGATGATCCGCACGCGGTCGCTGCCCAGCGGCTGCATGCGCCACCGCTCGGCGATCTCCACCGTCTCCAGGCGCGCGACAGCGTCTACGGGAGTGACGCCGACGACGAGCGCTGCGGCGATGGCTGCCAGCGCGTTGGACACGTGATGCGCGCCGAGGACCCGCAGGCGCAGCGTCAGGCGGTCGCCGCCGACCTCGACGGTGCAGGTCGTGCCGGAGGCGGAAACGGAGATATCGTGCGCGCGGACATCGGCACTCGGACCCTGCCCGAAGCCGACGACCTGCAGGCCACGCGCTTCGGCGAGCTCCTGCATGGCGGCGACCCTGCTGTCGTCGACGTTGAGAACAGCGGTCCCGGGCACGCGAGCCGCTTCGACGAGCTCGGCCTTCGCCTTCGCGGTTGCTTCGATCCCCCCGAATCCGCCGGCGTGAGCCATGCCGACCATGAGCACGACAGCGACGTCCGGCTCGACGAGACCGGCGAGGTGCGCGATGCTGCCCGGTGCCGCCGCCCCGAACTCGCTCACCAGGAACCGCGTGTTCTCGGTGACGCGGAGCATCGTGACGGGGGCGCCGACCTCGTTGTTGAACGACTTGACCGGCGCGACGGTTTCGCCCTCGCCCTCGAGGATGCGTGCGAGGAAGTTCTTCGTGGTGGTCTTGCCGTTGGATCCCGTGATCCCGATGATGCGGAGGGAGCCGCCGGCACGCACACGTGCCACGACCTCTCTGGCCAGCTCTCCGAGCGCCGCGACGGCGTCCGCGACGACGATCTGGCTGACGGGCACATCGACCGGGTGCTCCACGATCGCCAGCACCGCGCCGGCAGCGACGGCAGCTCCGACGAACTGGTGACCGTCGGTCTCCGCTCCGGGCTTGGCGACGAAGATCGAGCCGGGGACCATCGTCCGCGAGTCCGTGTCGACGAGGCCGTCGACGACCGTCTCGGCCGTGTCTTCTCCGGCCACGCGCAGATCACCGCTCACTGCGGCGGTGATCTCAGCGAGCGTCAGGGCGATCATTTCATCTCCATGCGCGGCTCTCGCCGACTATCCGAACTTGGGAAGGAGCTCGTCCATCGGGACAGAGGACGGCATCACGCGATACGTTTTCATCACCTGCGTCATCGCCTTCTGGAAGGCGGATGCGGTGGCCGCGGACGATACAACCTTAGTCGGCTCGTCCAGGGTGACCACGACGACGTACTGGGGATCATCCACCGGCGCGAAGCCCACCATGCTCGTGTAGTACACGCCGTTCTTGTAGCCGCCGTTGATGGGGTCTGCGACCTGAGCGGTTCCGGTCTTGCTGGTCACGCGGTAACCGGGTACCTGGATCCGCTCGGCGTTCCCGCCCTGCACGGCCACGTTCTCGAGCATGCGCGTGATCTCGGCTGCGGTCTGCTTCTCGATGATCTGCTCGTGCTTCGGCTTGTCAGGCGTGGCGACGGTGCCGTCCGCCTTCGTGCAGGACTCGACCAGGGAGAGATCGATCTTCTCGCCGCCGTTGGCGATCGCCTGATAGGCGCCGGCGAGCTGTGCGGCGGTGACCGTGTAGTACTGGCCGAAGGTCGTCGTGTAGAGCGACTGGCTGTCCCATTCGCTGACCGGGTGCAGTGTTCCCCCGACCTCGGAGGGGAAGTCGATCGTCTTGTCGCCGACCCCGAACCGCTCCAGGTAGTCGTAGCGCACCTCGGGACTCACCTTGGTGCCGAACTTCGACAGCGCCACGTTCGAGGAGTCGATGAGTCCACCGGCGAGGGTGTAGTTGTACGCCGGGTGGTTGAACGCATCGTTGATCACGGCGCCGTTGGGGAACGTCTCCCGCGACGACGCGGTGACCGTGCTCAGGGGCGTCAGTCCCGCGCCCTCGATGACGGCGGCGGCGGTGATGGCTTTGAACGTCGATCCCGGCTCGAAGTCCCGGTGGAAGATCTGGCTGTATCGCGTCTCGGGCGTCGAGGAGTCGAGGTCGTTAGGGTCCAGGGACGGCCACTCCGCCGCCGCTCGGATCTTCCCCGTCTTCGCCTCGACGACGGTGACGGTGCCACCCTTCGCTCCTTGCTTGCGCGCCTCTTCGCCCACCATCTGCTGCAGGTACCACTGCAGATCACTGTTGATGGTCAACTGCACCGAGCCGCCGTCGACGGCATCCACCGTGCGCTCGCTTCCCGGGATCACGACGCCGTTCGCGCCGCGGCGATAGGACTCCTCGCCGTCGATCGGCGCCAGGCACCCTTCGCCCAGCTGCTCGACACCGGCCTGCGCCGTTCCCGAACCGTCGAGGAAGCCGAGGATGTTGCCGGCGACCGCGCCGTTCGGGTAGACCCGGGTCTCCCGTCCCTCCATGTGGAGGTAGGCGAGCTTCAGGTCGCGCAGCTCGATGTACTGCTCGGTGGTGAGGGACTTCTTCAGCGGTGCGTACTGACTCTGCGAATCCTTCGCGAGTGCATCGGCGACGAGCGCGCGGACCTCGTCGCCGGTCTGCCCGGTGATCGCCGCGATCTTCTCGGACGCTTCCGCCCAGGGAACCTTCGGGTCCTTCTCCTCGAACTGGTTGATGACGAGCGGGCTGAGTTGCGCGTCGTACACGAGCACGCTCGAGGCGAGGACCGTTCCACCGGCGTCGACGACCGATCCGCGCTGACCGGGGATCTTGTCGCCCGCGCCGATCTTGGTGAGCGACTGAGCGACGTGCTCGTCAGCGCTCACGACCTGGATGTCGACCAGACGCACCACGAAGGCGGCCAGCACGGACAGGATGACGGCGAGGGCGACGACGGTGCGTCGCCGCGGTCCGCGGGTGGCTCGTGTCGTCATGCGTCTCTCCGTCGATCGTGGGCGTTCAGCGTGTGGTGGGGCTCGGGAGTCCGTCGGTGATCGCCGGCGGCAGATCTTGAGCGACCTCGCCCGACGCGCCGGCATCCGTCGTCGTCTTCGTCTCCGGTGGCGAGGGCTTGACGATCAGCGAGTTGCTCACGGCACCCGCTCCGCCCGGGTTGACGGTCGACGTCCAGTCCGCTCCGGCCCCGGTGCCGAACACCGCGCCATCGCTGAGGCGCAGGTACGACGGCGATCCCGCCACCACCATGCCGAGCCCCGCAGCACTGTTGGCGAGCACCTGCGGCGAGCTCAGACCGGTGAGCTCCTCCTGGAGAGCGTGCGTCTGCAGACTCAGCTCACGCTGCTGGGACGAGAGACCGGCGAGTGTGAACGAGTCCTGCGTGATCGCGAGCGACAGCGCGACCTGGGCCGCGCCGATCGCCAGCGCACCCCCCAATGCGACGAGTGCGTAGGCGAGCTTGGGCTTGCGGCGGACGGCAGGCGAGCTGACGGGCTGAAGTCTCCGCTGCGGCTCGCGGGCGGGTGCGACCGGCTGGACCGGTTTGCGGACGACGGCGTTCAGGCTCATGCGCTCTCCCGCAGCTTCTCGGCGGCGCGGAGCCGCACCGGTATCGCCCGCGGGTTGCGCGCGCGTTCTTCGTCGGAGGCGAGCTCTGCCCCCTTGGTGAGGATGCGGAACTTCGGAGCATGCTCGGGAAGCTCGACGGGGAGCCCTGCCGGAGCAGTCGAGGCTGCGGCAGCGGCGAACGCCTGCTTGACCAGGCGGTCCTCGAGCGACTGGTACGACATCACGACGATGCGTCCGCCGACGCCGAGCGCATCCATCGCGGACGGGATGGCATCGGCGAGCACGTTGAGCTCGGTGTTCACCTCGATGCGCAGGGCCTGGAACACACGCTTGGCCGGGTGCCCGGCGCGCTGAGCGGCTGCCGGAGTCGCGGCGATCAGGATCTCGACCAGCTGGCCGGAGCGGGTGATCGGCTGCTTCTGCCGGGCATCGATGATGAAGCGCGCATAACGGCCGGCGAGCTTCTCCTCGCCGTACCGCTCGAAGATGCGACGAAGGTTGCCCTCGTTGTACGTCGCGATCACGTCGGCCGCCGTGACGCCCTTGGTCTGATCCATACGCATGTCGAGCGGAGCATCCTTCGAGTACGCGAATCCTCGCTCGGCCTCATCCAGCTGCAGCGAGGAGACGCCGAGGTCGAAGAGGATGCCCGCGGCCCCCTGGGCGTGCAGGCCGATCTCGTCGTACACCGTATGCACGAGCGTCACGCGGTCTTTGAAGCGCGCGAGCCGCTCCCCCGCGATACGCAGGGCGTCGGTGTCGCGGTCGAGGCCGACGAGGCGGATGTTCGGGAAGCGCTCGAGAAGCGCCTCCGAGTGGCCGCCCATGCCGAGCGTGGCATCGACGAGCACCGCGCCGTCCGCCTGGAGGGCGGGAGCGAGCAGCTCGACGCAGCGGTCGAGCAGTACGGGGGTGTGAATGTCTCGGAGGTTCATGATCTTTCTCGGGGTGACCTTCGGCTCTGATCCCCCTCCGCTTCTCGACCCGGCACCGGGGAAGTGTGTCGGGGCGGGAGCGGCGGGGCATCACAGCCGTGGTCAGAAGAGTCCCGGAATCACCTCCTGCTCGAGGTCCGAGTAGGTCTCCTCGCCGGCGGCGAGGTAGGTGTTCCAGCTCTCGGCATCCCAGATCTCGGCGTGTGCGCCGACTCCGGTGACGATGAGCTCTTTCTGCAGACCTGCGTACTGACGCAGGTGCGCGGGGATGGTGATGCGGTTCTGGCTGTCGGGCATCTCCGCACTCGCACCGGAGAGGAACAGTCGCATGAAGTCACGCGCCTGCTTGTTGGCGAGCGGGGCCTGACGGATCCGCTCGTGCATCGCCTCGAACTCGGCCGTGCTGAACACGTAGAGGCAGCGTTCCTGGCCTCGGGTGACGACGATGCCGCCGCCGAGGTCTTCGCGGAACTTCGCAGGAAGGATGACCCGTCCCTTGTCGTCCAGCTTGGGTGAGTGCGTACCCAGCAGCATCGGCCACCACCCCCTCTCCGTCCGGCCAACTCGAGGTGCGCCCCACTTTACTCCACTTTCCTCCACATACCTACGACCAATCCGCAGATATCGCGCCATCGGCCCGAAGGGCGCGCCGAAGAACCGCGGAATTCCGCGGTGGAGGAAGGTGGAGGCTCAGTGGAGGAGCAGAGCGGCGCGCGCGTTAACGACAGAAGCCCGGATGCTCAGCATCCGGGCTTCTGTCGTGAAAATCTGTGGGGGTCAGTGACCGTCCTGGCGCCGATCCCAGCGATCGTTCATACGGTCCATGAACGAGGCGGAATCCTGACGCTTCGGGGCGGAACGCTCTCGCGGCTCGGCGGGAGTCGCTCGACGCACGGGTGTGACGGCGACCATGACTCCGGCGAGCATCGCCGCGAATCCGATCACACCGACCACGATGCCCCACACGCCGCCGAGGATGACGCCGGCCACGAGGCCGCCGACTCCGGCGAGCAGGAGAAGAGCTCCGTAGACCAGATTTCGGTAGCTCAGTGCACGGTCGCCGGACGGCGCGGTGACCACGTCGGCATCGTTGTGAAGGAGATGGCGTTCCATCTCGTCGAGCAGACGCTGCTCCTGTTCGGAGAGTGGCATTTCGTCCCCCTCGGGTATCGTGCGTTCCATTCTACGCGCGCCCGGGCGTCGGGGGCTAGCAGTTCGACGTCCCCTTGCTTTACGTATGCTGGGAGTCGTGCCGTCTTCCTCCCCCGTTCCCGGTGCGGTCGCCGCACGTCTCGACCGATTCCTCACCCGTATGCGCGAGGAATCCACGGAGTACGGCCCGGATGCCGCCTCCTTCCTCGATGCCGCTGCCGGCACGCTCGAAGGCGGGAAGCGATTGCGTGCCCGGTTTTGTCACGCCGGTTGGCGCGCCGTCACCCGGTTCAGCGATCGCACCGCGACCGAGACGGATGCCCTCTGGGACATCTGCACCGCGCTGGAGATCTTCCAGTCGGCCGCACTCGTCCACGACGATCTGATCGACAACTCGGACACGCGCCGAGGGCGCCCGGCCGCCCATCGCGCCCTCGAGACGTCGCATCGCTCTGCCGGCTGGTCTGGAGACGCCGAGGCCTTCGGACGCGCCTCGGCCATCCTCCTAGGCGATCTCCTCGTCGCCTGGAGCGACGACCTGCTCGAGTCCGCCCTCGAGGGGCTCCCACACGCACGCGACGTGCGCTCCGAATACGCCAGGATGCGCCGCGACGTGACCACGGGCCAGTTCCTCGACATCGCCGAGGAGTCGGCCTGGAGCGTCAACGACGGGCGGCTCCATGCCGAGCGAGCGTTGCGCGTGGCGTCACTCAAGTCCGCCAGGTACAGCATCGAGCAGCCGCTGATCCTGGGCGCAGCCCTCGCCGGCGCCCAGTCGGATCAGACGGCGGCACTGCGTCGCTTCGGCCACCCGATCGGCATGGCCTTCCAGCTCCGCGACGACGTGCTCGGGGTCTTCGGAGACGCGTCCGTCACGGGCAAACCGGCCGGGGATGATCTTCGAGAGGGAAAGCGCACCGTTCTCATCGCCCTCACCCGACAGGCCCTGGACCCGTCGGCGCGGAATCTTCTCGACGAGATGCTCGGCGACCCGGAGCTGACGGCGCAGCAGGTGTCATTCCTGCAGGCCACTATCACCGACTCCGGTGCGCTGGACCAGGTGGAGGCGATGATCGCCGACTATGCACGCGAAGCAGATCGCGCCCTGTCGGGTGCACGGCTCGACAACGCCGCCGTCGGCGAGCTGCGCGAGCTGGCGCGAGCCGCCACCGTCCGCTCCGCCTGACGCGGGATTCGTCTCAGGCGAGGGTACGCGCGAGTCGCCGGACCGCGCTCTTGTGCCCGGCCAGCAGCGCATCCATCGGCGATCGGCCGAGGGACTCCTCCTCCGTGAGGAGCCAATCGATGAGCTCATCGTCGGAGAAGCCGGCGTCCTGCAGCACGATGATCGTTCCCCGCAGCGAGCTGAGCGGATGCCCGTCGACGATGAACACCGCCGGCACCGCGAAGGCCCCACTGCGGCGCGACCCGACCAGATAGTGGTCGTCGATCAGACGGCGGACACGACCGAGGGACTCGTCGAGCACCTCGACGAGATCGGGCATGGTCAGCCACTCGACATCAGCGGCGGCAGGGGTTCCAGCAACGTTCTCAGACACGTTGCCCACTATCTCATCTCTGCACGGGCATCGCATGTCGCCTCTCCAGTCACATCCTTCACTTGCGTCACTTCTGTTGACTTCCGTTTACATCCGTGTCAGCGTGAAGTGCTCGAAAAGGGGGCAAGCCTTGAGAACCAAGACCGCCACGCGTCGCACGCGAAACCTGCAGTTCGGAGTGCCCGCCGCCGTGCTCGGCGCTCTCGCCGCCACTCTCACCGCCGCGCCAGCCGAAGCCGCCGCGACGACCACCGATCTCGCTCCGGTCGAGCGCCAGCGCAGCACGCCCGTGCGCGTGGTACCCGCCCAGGCCGCACCGGCGAACTATGTCGTGCGCCCGGGCGACACCGTCTCGTCCATCGCCTCGAGGTTCGGACTCCGTACCGTCGACGTGCTCACCTGGAATCGTCTCTCCTGGCGCTCGGTGATCTACCCCGGCCAGACTCTGACGCTGCGGACGGCAGCCACGGCGCCCGCTCCTGCTCCTGCTGCTGCTCCTGCTCCTGCTCCCGCTGCCTCGCACAAGGTGGTTGCGGGCGACACCGTGTACGCCATCGCGCAGAAGTACGGAACCACCGTCGATGCGGTCCTGGCCGCGAACGGACTCACGCGCGCATCGGTGATCTACCCCGGTCAGAGCCTGTCGGTGGCCGGATCGGCTGCGCCCGCCGCCGCACCGACGTCAGCGCCGGCACCAGCACCGGCGGCGGCGCCCGCGCCTGCCCCCGCGGCATCGCACACCGTCGTCGCCGGCGACACCGTGTTCGGGATCGCCCAGAAGTACGGCACCACGACGCAGACGGTGTTCGCCCTGAACGGACTGGGCCCGTCTTCGATCATCTACCCCGGGCAGAAGCTCGCCGTCCGTGCGGCACCGACTGCCGCACCTCCCGCGGCGGCAGCAGCCACGACGGGCGGACAGCGGTCCGCGACCCTCGACAGCGAGCAGGCGGCGAACGCGTCGCTCATCATCCGCGTCGGTCGAGAGCTCGGCGTCCCCGATCGGGCGATCGCCCTCGCACTCGCGACCGGCATGGTGGAATCGGGACTCCGCAACCTCGACTGGGGCGACCGCGATTCGCTCGGCATCTTCCAGCAGCGTCCGAGCACCGGGTGGGGAACGCCGGCGCAGATCATGGACGCCGACCGGAGCACCCGCGTCTTCTACGGCGGCCGGAACGACCCCAACGGACATGTGACGCGCGGCTTGCTCGACGTCGCCGGATGGGAGAGCATGCCGTTCACATCCGCCGCTCAGGCCGTGCAGATATCCGCCTATCCGGACAAATACGGGCAGTGGGAGACGCAGGCCTACAGCTGGCTCGCCCTCCACGGCTGACCACTTCCATAAAATCCGCAGGGCCGAGAGGTGAGCCGCTCCCCTGTCTTTCAGGCAGTTCTCAATAGAATTCTGACGTGACGACCAATCAGCAGGCCGACCCCCTCATCGGGCGGCTTGTCGACGGTCGCTACCGAGTCCGCGCTCGGATCGCACGGGGAGGGATGGCGACGGTCTACGTCGCCACCGACCTCCGCCTCGAGCGGCGCATCGCGCTCAAGGTCATGCACGCGCACCTCAGCGACGACTCGGCCTTCCAGAGCCGCTTCATCCAGGAGGCCCGCGCAGCCGCCAGGCTGGCGGATCCGCACGTCGTCAACGTCTTCGATCAGGGGCAGGACGGCGAGCTCGCCTACCTCGTGATGGAGTATCTGCCCGGCATCACCCTGCGCGAGCTCCTGCGCGAGCAGAAGCGACTCACCATCCCGCAGACGATCACGATCATGGATGCGATCCTCGCCGGACTCTCGGCAGCGCACCGCGCCGGCATCGTGCATCGAGACGTCAAGCCCGAGAACGTGCTCCTCGCGGAGGACGGCCGCATCAAGATCGGCGACTTCGGACTGGCCAGAGCGACCACGGCGAACACGGCGACCGGGCAGCAGCTGCTCGGGACGATCGCCTACCTCGCCCCCGAGCTGGTGACCCGCGGGACCGCCGACGCCCGCAGCGACATCTATGCCCTGGGCATCATGCTCTACGAGATGCTCGTCGGCGAACAGCCGTACAAGGGCGAGCAGCCCATGCAGATCGCGTTCCAGCACGCCACCGAATCGGTGCCGCGTCCGAGCGTGCGCAACCCCTCCGTGCCGGAACAGCTCGACGAACTCGTGCTGTGGGCGACCGAGAAGTCTCCCGACGAGCGCCCGGACGACGCCCAGCAGATGCTCGAGCGCCTGCGGGCGATCGAGCGTGAACTCGGCGTCACCCCGACTGCGGCGAGAGCGACCGCTCCGCAACACAGCCAGGCCGACTCCGGCGACCTCACCAAGGTGATGCCGGGGACGATGGTCATCCCGGATCCGACCGCGCCGGTTCCCGCCGAGATCGACAACGCGACGCTCCTTCGCCGACGAGCCTCGAAGCGGCGCGCCCGCGGAGCGTTCCTGCTCACCCTGGTGCTGCTGTTGGCGGTGCTCGCCGGCGGCGTGGGCTGGTGGTTCGGATCCGGCCCCGGCTCACTCATCGCCGTGCCGGGCGTCGCGGGCAAGACCTACGATGAAGCCGCCGCCCTCCTGGTCGACGCGGGCTTCGTCCCTACTCAGAAGGACGAGTCGTCCGTAGATGTCGAGGCCGGGGCGGTGATCGAGACCGACCCCGAAGAAGGTGCGCGCCTTGACAAGGGGACCACGGTCACGGTCGTCGTGTCGTCGGGGCCGGCGTCCCACGACATCGCCCCGGTCGCCGGCGTGGCGTCCGACGACGTCCGCGCCGCGCTGCAGGCAGCCAACCTCGAACTCACGGACGACGAGGAATACTTCGGTGACCTCGACGACGGCAAGGTCATCAACGTCCGCATAACACCGCGCGACGGCGGAGACGCATTCGGCTGCGCCGAGGGCTGCACGGTACATGAGACCGACACGGCGACGATCCAGGTGTCGCGCGGCGCGGTCCCCGATGTCAGCGACCTCAGCGTCGCCCAGGCCACGGACGCGCTCACGGGCAAGGGGCTGAAGGTCAACCCGGACAGCCTCTACCAGACCAGCGACGGCATCGGGAAGGACCGGGTCATCGGGATCGCCGACCGGCCGACGGAGGGCGCCTGGCGCCCCGGCGAGACCGTGCAACTCATCATCTCCGAGGGTCCCCCGCTGTTCGACGTGCCCGATGTGTCCGGAAAGACCCGCGACGAGGCGACGCGCGCGCTGAACGACGCCGGCTTCAAGTGGTCGTACACGAGCGGCACCGGACTCCCGGATTCGGTGTGGGACCTCTTCGCCAACGAGAACACGAAGGTCGAGTCGTACAGCCCGACCGACGCCCAGCGCAAGGGGACGACCATCACCCTCACGATGAGCTTCTCCGGCTGAGGCCGGACACACGAAGAGGGGGCCGGAATACGATTCCGGCCCCCTCTTCGTCTACAGCGTCAGCGCTTCTCGAGCTCCTCGGCCACGAGGAACGCCAGCTCCAGCGACTGCATGTGGTTCAGGCGCGGGTCGCACAGGCTCTCGTAACGGGTCGCCAGCGCGGCCTCGTCGATCTGCTCCGACCCGCCGAGGCACTCTGTGACGTCATCGCCGGTGAGCTCGACGTGGATTCCGCCGGGGAACGTACCGACCGCACGGTGCGCCTCGAAGAAGCCGCGCACCTCGTCGACGACGTCGTCGAAGCGACGGGTCTTGTATCCGGTCGGAGTGGTGATGCCGTTGCCGTGCATCGGGTCGGTGACCCACAGCGGCTGTGCGCCGGAGTCACGGACCGCCTCGAGCAGCGGCGGCAGCGCGTCGCGGATCTTGCCCGCACCCATCCGCGTGATGAAGGTGAGCCGACCCGGCTCGCGCTCGGGGTCGAGCTTGTCGATCAGGGCCAGAGCAGTCTCGGGCGTCGTCGACGGCCCGAGCTTCACTCCGATCGGGTTGCGGATCTTGGAGAAGTAGTCGACGTGCGCGCCGTCGAGCTCACGCGTGCGCTCGCCGATCCAGAGGAAGTGCGCGGAGGTGTTGTACGGGGTGTCGGTGCGCGAGTCGATGCGCGTCATCGGGCGCTCGTAGTCCATCAGCAGACCCTCGTGGCCGGTGAAGAACTCGACCCGCTTGAGCTCGTCGAAGTCGGCGCCCGCGGCCTCCATGAACTTGATCGCACGGTCGATCTCGGCCGCCATGCGCTCGTAACGCTGGTTGGCCGGGTTCTGCGCGAAGCCCTTGTTCCACGAGTGCACCTCGCGAAGGTCGGCGAATCCACCCTGCGTGAACGCGCGGATCAGGTTCAGCGTGGACGCCGCCGTGTGGTACCCCTGCAGCAGGCGAGCAGGGTCGGCCGTGCGGGAACCCTCGGTGAAGTCGTAGCCATTGACGATGTCGCCGCGGTACGCGGGCAGGGTGACCTCGCCACGCGTCTCGTTGTCGCTGGAGCGCGGCTTCGCGAACTGACCGGCCATGCGGCCCATCTTGACGATGGGCATCGACGCGCCGTAGGTCAGCACCACAGCCATCTGCAGCACCGTCTTGATTCGGTTGCGGATCTGCTCGGCAGTCGCTCCCGCGAAGGTCTCGGCGCAGTCTCCGCCCTGCAGGAGGAACGCCTGCCCGGAGGCCGCGCGCGCGAGCCGGTCGCGGAGGTTGTCGACCTCACCCGCGAACACCAGCGGCGGGAGGCCCGCGATCTGACGGGAGACGTCGGCGACGCGGTCCGCGTCGGGCCACTGCGGCTGCTGCTTGATGGGAAGCGAGCGCCATGCATCAAGGGCTTCGATGTGGTGCGGGAGCATGCGTTCCAGCCTAGTGGTCGCGCGTACCGCCCAGACGCGCGCCGAGGGCTATGTGACGCGGGTCGGGAGGCGGTCTTTGACCGTCGACGCGTAGACGTCCTCGTAGGTCTGCTCGCCGAGCCGCTGCAGGGCCACCATGATCTCGTCGGTGACCGATCGGAGGATGTAGCGGTCGTTCTCCATGCCCGCGTACCGGGAGAAGTCGAGCGGCTCCCCGATCACGATGCCGACGCGGACGATGCGCGGCAGGCGCCTGCCGATCGGCATGGCCGTGTCGGTGTCGACCATGATCACGGGGACCACAGGGACCTTCGCCTCGAGCGCCATCCGGGCGATCCCCGTTCGACCGCGATATAGCTTGCCGTCGGGGCTGCGCGTGCCCTCGGGGTAGATACCCAGCAGGTCGCCACCGCCGAGGACCTGAAGCCCCGTGTTCAGGGAGGCCTCAGAGGCCTTGCCGCCGGATCGGTCGATCGGGATCTGGCCGGTGGCCTTCATGAAGAACTTCGTCGCCCAGCCTTTGAGGCCGCGACCGGTGAAGTAGTCGCTCTTCGCGAGGAATGACATCGAACGGTCGATGACCAGCGGCAGGAAGATGGAATCGGCGAAGGAGAGGTGGTTGCTCGCGAGGATCGCCGCACCGTTCGCGGGCACGTTGTTCCGCCCCACGATCCAGGGGCGGAAGACACCCTTGACCACGGGGCCGATAACGACGTACTTCATCAGCCAGTAGAACATCGAGGTGAAGTCTAGCGCCGCCGTGCCCCGCGCCTGGAAGTTCTCGACTTCTCCGCCGCAGGAGCGACTGAGTCTCACCTCGGGCGCGACTCGATTCCATGCCCTACACTCGAAGGACACCCGTGCCCGACCGGTACCGAAGGAGCTGCCGTGGTCCAGTTTGAAGTCCCCGCGATCGTCCCCGCCGATCCCGACGCGAACGTCGCCGACCTGCTGGTGAAGCGCGTCGAAGCCACTCCGGATCGTGCGCTCTTCTCCGTGCCCGACGGCGACGGCTGGCGCGACATCTCCGCAGCCGACTTCCAGACGGCCGTCGTCGCTCTGGCGAAGGGCTTCGCCGCGGCCGGCATCCAGCCCGGCGAGAAGGTCGGCTTCCTCGCACGCACGACGTACGAGTGGACGCTCGTGGATTTCGCGCTCTTCTACGCCGGCGCGGTGATGGTGCCGATCTACGAGACCAGCTCACCGTCGCAGATCCAGTGGATCCTCGAAGACTCCGGTGCGATCGCTCTGATCGTGGAGACC
The DNA here is from genome assembly GCF_012030385.1 of Microbacterium sp. B19(2022). Taxonomy (NCBI): domain Bacteria; kingdom Bacillati; phylum Actinomycetota; class Actinomycetes; order Micrococcales; family Microbacteriaceae; genus Microbacterium; species Microbacterium sp. B19(2022). The sequence goes on along the minus strand of NZ_JAAUVO010000005.1, from coordinate 101,816 downwards.
TCCGAGCACTTCGCCCGCGTCGATGAGGTGCGCGGGGACCTGCCGCTGCTCCGCGAGGTCTGGCAGCTGCACCTCGGGGCCATCGACACCCTGACCGCCCAGGGCGCCTCGGTGACCGATGCAGAGATCGACCGACGCCGCACCCTCGCCGTCGGTTCCGACATCGCGACACTCATCTATACCTCCGGCTCGACCGGGCGGCCGAAGGGGTGCGTGCTCACGCACAGCAACTTCGTCGAGCTGTCCCGCAACTCGGCCAAGGCGCTCGATGCCGTCGTACAGACCCCCGGCGCTTCCACGCTGCTCTTCATCACCACGGCGCACGTGTTCGCGCGCTTCATCTCGATCCTCGACATCCACGCCGGGGTGCGCACCGGTCACCAGCCGGATACGCGCCAGCTCCTGCCCGCGCTCGGGTCGTTCAAGCCGACCTTCCTCCTCGCCGTGCCCCGCGTGTTCGAGAAGGTTTACAACTCCGCCGAACAGAAGGCCGAGGCCGGAGGCAAGGGCAAGATCTTCCGCGCCGCGGCCGACGTCGCCATCGAGCACTCGAAGCTGCTGGAGGCCGGCAAGAAGATCCCGTTCGGGATGAAGCTCAAGTTCGCCCTCTTCAACAAGCTCGTCTACAGCAAGCTCCGCGAGGCGATGGGCGGCAACGTCGTGTACGCCGTCTCGGGCTCCGCTCCCCTGGGCTCGCGCCTCGGCCACTTCTTCCACAGCCTCGGCGTGGTCATCCTCGAGGGATACGGTCTGACCGAGACGACGGCACCCGCGACGGTGAACCTGGCGGACAAGTCGAAGATCGGCACCGTCGGCCCTGCGCTCCCGGGTGTGGGCGTGCGCCTCGCCGACGACGGCGAGATCGAAGTGCGCGGCATCAACGTGTTCAAGGAGTACTGGAACAACCCCGAGGCGACGGCGGAGGCCTTCAGCGAGGGCGGCTGGTTCCACACCGGCGACATCGGCAGCTTCGACTCCGAGGGCTTCCTCACGATCACCGGACGCAAGAAGGAGATCATCGTCACGGCCGGCGGCAAGAACGTCGCTCCCGCCGCGCTCGAGGACCCGATCCGCGCCAACCCGATCATCGGTCAGGTCGTCGTGGTGGGCGACCAGCGTCCGTTCATCTCGGCGCTCATCACCCTCGACCCCGAGATGCTCCCGACCTGGCTCGCGAACAACGGTCTCGAGGCGAAGATGTCGCTCGAGGACGCGTCGAAGAACGCCGCTGTCCGCGCCGAGGTGCAGCGAGCGGTGGACATCGCGAACGCCCACGTCTCGCGTGCAGAGTCGATCCGGAAGTTCACGATCCTCGACTCGGAGTGGACGGAGGCTTCCGGCCACCTGACGCCGAAGCTCTCGATCAAGCGCAACGTCATCATGAACGACTTCGCCGACGAGATCATCGCGATCTACGACGAGCCCGTCGCCACGACGAACGTGGCAATCGGCGGCTGACACTCCGACGCACGAAGAAGGGCCCCGCTCGCGCGGGGCCCTTCTTCGTGCGTTCAGAACCAGGCGCTCTCGCGGACCTCTCGCATGGCGAGCTTGCGGGTCTCCGGGTCGAGCCGGGTCAGGAACAGCTTGCCATCGAGGTGATCGGTCTCGTGCTGCAGCGCCTGGGCGAGTAGACCCTCACCCTCGAGCACCACCGGCTCGCCGTCGAGGTCGATGCCCTCGACGCGGGCCCACGGGTAGCGCTGGGCATCATGCCAGAGTCCGGGAACCGAGAGGCATCCCTCCCCCGTCGGCTGGGGCTCACCACGAACCTCGGTGAGGACGGGGTTGAGAACGTATCCGATGTCGCCGTCGATGTTGTAGCTGAAGGCGCGGAGCGCGACACCGATCTGCGGCGCGGCGACGCCTGCACGTCCGGGGAGCTCGACGGTGTCGACGAGGTCGGCCACGAGGGCCCGCACACCGTCGTCGATCTCGTCTATCGGCGCGCAGACGCTGCGCAGAACCGGGTCGCCGAAGATGCGGATCTCACGTACCGCCATCAGGCAGCCTTCGCCCGCAGGCCCTCGACCAGGAGTGCTGCCAACTCACGGGCCGCGATCCGGGTCTCCGGGAGCAGGTTCGCGAACACGATCGTGCCTCCGCCGGCGATCTGCGGGTCGTAGGGGACGCGGACGACGCTGCGGGCACGGGTGGCGAAGTGCGCCTGCAGTTCGTTCAGCCGCACCAGCGGGGTTCCCGGCGTCGACTGGTTGAGAACCACGATCGCGTCGCGCGCCTGCTCCGCATAGCCGTTGGTCTCGAGCCAGGTGAGCGTCTCGGAGGCCAGCCGGGCCTCGTCGACGCTGAGCCCCGAGACGATGACGATCTGATCCGCGAGATCGAGGGTCGCCGACATCACGGAGTGGACGATGCCGGTTCCCGTGTCCGTCAGGACCAGAGAGTAATAGTGTGCGGCGACACCGGCGACATCGCGGTAGTCGCTGTCGCTGAAGGCCTCGGCGATACGCGGGTCGGAGTCGGAGGCGAGCACGTCGAGTCGTGTCGCGTCTCTGGCGACGATGGCCGAGATGTCGTGGTATCCCTTGACGTCGTCGTGGATGCGGACGAGGTCGCGCACGGACTTGCTGTGGTGCGGACGCACGATGCGCTCAGCGAGCGTGCCCCGATCGGGGTTGGCGTCGACAGCGATCACACGATCCTCGCGCGCGTCGGCCAGAGCCATGCCGAGCAGCGCGGTGATCGTCGTCTTGCCGACTCCCCCCTTGCGCGACAGCACGGGAACGAACCGCGCTCCGCCGGCGAGCGGAGCGGCGATCCTCGCCGACAGGGCCTTGCGCTCGCGTGCACGACGTCCGTCTCCGATGTTGATGCGACGCCCCGAGACGGCATAGAGGAAGTGGCTCCATGCGCCTTCCGGTTCGGGCTTCGCGAGCCGGTGCGGGTCGAGCAGCCGGTCCGCGGTCAGAAGGTCGGCGGATTCCCTCGAGGCGTCGCCCAGGTCGTCCAGGCGTTTGGATGTGAGCGTGACGTCAACTCGCGGAGCGGGCCGGACCGGCTGGGATGCGACGGACTTCTTCTCATCGGGAGTGGACACGGACCTGTTCTCCTTCTCGACGGATGCTCGCGCGGGCACGGATGCCGCGGGCGCGGATGCCGCGGGCGCGGATGCGGCAGGCGCCGGTGCGACGTCGGCCTTCGCTCTCGCGAGGAAGCGCTCCGCCGTCGCCGCCTCTTGGGACTGCTCGCCGTCGTCGTCCGGCGTATCCACGAGCGCGGTGGTGTCGGGCTCATCGACGACCACGGCATCGATGATGTTCTCGGAGCGCGGATGGACGAGCGGAGGCGAAGCCACCGGGGTCTCGTCGATCGCGGCGGCATGGACGACCGACGGCTCGACGACCTCGGCCTCGGGCTCGGGCTCGGGCTCGAGCTCAGCCTCGTCGACCCCAGGCTCCTCTACCGCGGTCTCGTCGGCCGCCCTCGCGGGACGCCCGAGATCTTCGACCTTCTTCGGAGCCGGGACCGGGGTCAGAGTCGGGGTCTTCGCCGCTGCCTTCTGCTTCTTCGGCTTCTTCGCGGCGTCCGGACGCTCGGTCCGAGCAGCGGTCACCTCCGCGGCGGGCGCTCCCGATGCCAACGGCTTCGCCGTGGACGCCGGCTCCACCTCGGACTGCACGGCAACGGGCGGGTCGATCACGAGGTCGCCGACGACCTCTCCCTCGACGACCCCGTCGTCGGTGAGGTCGTCGTCCTCGTCCTTGGGCAGCGTCACACTGACCTGTGCGGTCCCGCCGAGGATGCCGATACCGGCCGTGTCGAGCGACGCGGCCTCATCGAGCACCCCCAGCGGGCTCTCCTCGGGGTCGGTGATGTTCTTCGGTGTCACGATGTCGCTCCCAGCCTGTGCGGGCCTCGGGTTGCGCACACGGTGCGCAGGCCTCGCCCGCACAAGGTTAGTGCGCGGGGCGGATCACGACCAAAAGATCTCCGGCATCCACCTGCTGCGTCTCGGCGATCGCATGGCGCTCGATGACGCCGTCGACGGGCGCGGTGATGGCCGCTTCCATCTTCATCGCCTCGATCGACGCGACCGGCTCCCCGGCCCGGACGGCCGCGCCGACCTCGGCCTTCAGGGTCACGACGCCGGAGAACGGCGCCGCGACCTGCCCGGGAACAGAGGTGTCCGCCTTCTCGACCTCGTGCGCGTCGACGACGATGGAGCGATCTCGCACGAACACGGGGCGGAGCTGTCCGTTGAGCGTCGTCATCACGGTCCGCATGCCCTTGTCGTCCGCCTCACCGATGGCCTCGATGCCGACGTAGAGCTGCACACCGCGATCGATCTCGATCATGTGCTCCTGCCCCGCCACCAAGCCGTAGAGGTAGTCGCTGGTGTCGAGCACCGAGAGATCGCCGAACAGCTCGCGGCGCTCCGCGAACTCCGCGCTCGGTCCGGGGAACAGCAGGGTGTTCAGTCGTGTCCGTCGTTCGGCACTGGTACCGGCGAGTGCCGCCTCGTCCTCCGCGGTGATGTCCGTGAGGCCGACCCGCACCGAGCGTCCGGCGAGGACCTTCGTCCGGAAAGGCTCCGGCCACCCTCCGGGCAGGTCGCCGAGCTCGCCCGCCATGAAGCCGACGACCGAATCCGGCACGTCGTACTTCTCCGGGTTGGCCTCGAAGTCGGCGGGATCCGCCTTCACGGCTGCGAGGTGAAGGGCCAGGTCGCCCACGACCTTCGAGGAGGGAGTCACCTTGGGCACGCGCCCGAGGATCCGGTCGGCGGCGGCGTACATGTCCTCGATGAGTTCGAAGTCGTCCGCGAGACCCAGCGCCTTCGCCTGCTGACGCAGATTCGACAGCTGACCGCCGGGGATCTCGTGGTGGTAGACACGTCCCGTCGGTCCCGGAAGCCCGGACTCGAACGGAGCGTACGCCCGACGCACGGCTTCCCAGTACGGCTCGAGGTCGGACACGCCGTCGAGCGAGATCCCGCTGTCCCGCTCGGTATGCGCGAGAGCTGCGACGAGCGACGACAGGGACGGCTGGCTCGTGGTGCCGGACAGTGGTGCCGCCGCGGCATCCACCGCATCGACGCCGACGGCGCTGGCGGCGAGGAGCGTGGCCAGCTGCCCGCCCGGAGTGTCGTGCGTGTGCAGGTGCACCGGGAGGTCGAACCGCTCACGCAGCGCGGCGACGAGCTTCGCGGCGGCCGCCGGGCGCAGCAGACCCGCCATGTCCTTGATCGCGATGATGTGCGCGCCCGCCTCGACGATCTGGTCGGCGAGGCGCAGGTAGTAGTCGAGGGTGTAGAGGTCTTCTGCGGGGTCGAGCAGATCACCGGTGTAGCAGAGCGCCACCTCGGCGACGGCCGTGCCGGTCTTGCGGACGGCCTCGATGGCCGGACGCATCTGCTCCACATCGTTGAGCGCGTCGAAGATGCGGAAGATGTCGACGCCACTGGCGGCCGCCTCCGCGACGAATGCCTCGGTGACCGCCGTCGGGTACGGCGTGTAGCCGACCGTGTTGCGCCCACGCAGGAGCATCTGGATCGCCACGTTCGGCAACGCGGCACGCAGCTTGTCGAGGCGCTCCCACGGGTCCTCGCCGAGGAAACGCAGGGCGACGTCGTAGGTCGCGCCGCCCCAGGCCTCGACGGACAGCAGTCCAGGGGTCAGCCGCGCCAGGTACGGAGCGGCCGCGACGAGGTCCTTCGTGCGGACCCGCGTCGCCAGGAGGGACTGGTGCGCATCGCGGAAGGTGGTGTCGGTGATCGCCAAGGCGGTCTGCTCGCGAAGGCTGCGCGCGAAGCCCTCCGGCCCGAGTTCGAGAAGCCGCTGACGAGAGCCGGCCGGCGGTTCCGTGGTCAGATCGACCGTCGGCAGCTTCGACGCGGGATCGATCACTCCCGGGTGGGCGCCGTGCGGCTTGTTGACGGTGACGTCGACCAGCCAGTTCAAGTACTTCGTCCCGCGGTCCTTCGACACCCGCCCACGCAGCAGCTCGGGCCTCTCGTCGATGAACGAGGTACTCACATCGCCCGCGATGAACGCGTCATCCTCCAGCAGTGCCTGCAGGAAGGGGATGTTGGTGGAGACGCCGCGGATGCGGAACTCCGCCAGTGCGCGACGCGCGCGGGCGACAGCTGCGGGGAAGTCGCGACCACGGCAGGTCAGCTTCGCCAGCATGGAGTCGAAGTGCGGGCTGATCTGCGCACCCTGATGGACAGTTCCACCGTCGAGGCGGATGCCGGCGCCACCGGGCGAGCGGTAGGTCGTGATCTTTCCGGTGTCGGGACGGAAGCCCTGCGTCGGGTCCTCCGTCGTGATCCGGCACTGCAGCGCCGCGCCCCGCAGATGCAGGTTCTCCTGCTGCAGGCCGAGGTCGGCGAGGGTCTGACCGGAAGCGATGCGCATCTGGCTCTGCACGAGGTCGACATCGGTGACCTCCTCGGTGACCGTGTGCTCCACCTGGATGCGCGGGTTCATCTCGATGAAGACGACCTCGCCCGTGCGCTCCCCCGCCGTCTCGAGCAGGAACTCGACCGTGCCGGCGTTCTCGTAGCCGATGGACCGTGCGAACGCGACCGCGTACCCGTGCAGCGCGGTGCGGACGCTGTCGTCGAGGTTCGGAGCCGGAGCGATCTCGACGACCTTCTGGTGACGCCGCTGCACCGAGCAGTCGCGCTCGAACAGGTGCACGGTCTCGCCGGTCTTGTCGGCGAGGATCTGCACCTCGATGTGCCGCGGGCGCATGACCGCCTGTTCGAGGAACATCCGGGCGTCTCCGAAGGCGCTGGCTGCCTCGCGCATGGCCTCGGCCAGCGCGGGGGCGAGATCGCCGGAGGTCTCGACACGGCGCATGCCGCGACCGCCGCCGCCGGCGACCGCCTTGGCGAAGAGCGGGAATCCGATGTCCTCCGCCTGGGCGACGAGAGCGTCGACGTCGTCGGAGGCCTCGGTGGAACGGAGGACGGGCACGCCCGCCTCGATCGCGTGACGCTTCGCCTCGACCTTGTTCCCCGCCATCTCCAACACGTTGGAGGGCGGACCGATGAAGACGATGCCGTTGGCTGCGGCCTTCTCTGCCAGCTCCGGATTCTCCGAGAGGAAGCCGTATCCGGGGTAGATCGCATCCGCCCCAGACTCGAGAGCGACGCGGATGATCTCGTCGACGTTCAGGTATGCGCGCACCGGATGGCCGCGCTCGCCGATCTCGTAAGCCTCATCGGCCTTGAGCCGATGCACGGAGCCGCGGTCCTCATGAGGGAACACCGCGACGGTGCGCGCCCCCACTTCGACTGCCGCACGGAATGCGCGGATCGCGATCTCGCCGCGGTTCGCCACAAGGATCTTCTGGAACATGCACACCTCTGAAAGCTCGATGCGCAGCGTTTTCGATGCGCATGGGGCGGGGCTGAGTGTTCCCTCAGCCTAGGGGAAGGTAACGTGGTGTCCGTGCACGTACTCAGCGTCAGCTCTCTCAAGGGGGGCGTCGGCAAGACGACCGTGACACTCGGGCTGGCCTCCGCGGCTTTCGCTCGAGGAGTCCGGACTCTCGTCGTCGACCTCGATCCGCAGTCCGACGTCTCCACCGGGATGGACATCCAGGTGGCCGGACGACTCAACATCGCCGACGTCCTGGCGAACCCGAAGGAGAAGGTCGTCCGTCAGGCGATCACCTCCAGCGGCTGGGCGAAGGTCCACCCCGGCACCATCGACGTGCTGATCGGGAGCCCTTCCGCCATCAACTTCGATGGACCGCACCCGAGCGTGCGCGACGTCTGGAAGCTCGAGGAGGCGCTCGCCTCCGTCGAGGCGGACTACGACCTCGTGCTCGTGGACTGCGCGCCCTCGCTGAACGCCCTGACCCGCACCGCCTGGGCCGCGAGCGATCGCGTCATGGTCGTCACCGAGCCCGGCCTCTTCTCCGTCGCCGCAGCCGATCGCGCCCTCCGCGCCATCGAGGAGATCCGTCGTGGTCTCTCCCCCCGCCTGCAGCCGCTCGGCATCGTCGTGAACCGCGTGCGCCCGCAGTCCATCGAGCACCAGTTCCGCATCAAAGAGCTGCGCGACATGTTCGGCCCCCTCGTGCTCTCGCCGCAGCTGCCGGAGCGCACCTCCCTGCAGCAGGCACAGGGTGCGGCCAAGCCGCTGCACATCTGGCCCGGTGATTCCGCCCAGGAACTGGCGGCCGACTTCGATTCGCTGCTCGACAGGATCATCCGCACCGGTCGGATCGCCGTCCCCGAGAGCGGTCCGCAGAGCTGACCCTCACCACGTGCACAGCAAAACGGCCATCCTCATCGAGGACGGCCGTTTTCTGTATGACGCGGAGGCGCGATCTAGGCGGAGCGCTTGGTCCGACGGGCGGAGAGCTCGTCGACCGGATCCGGAGTGGTCGCGTCGAACGCGACCAGCGTCGACTCCACCTCGCGGAGGACCTTGCCCACGGCGATGCCGAAGACGCCCTGGCCGCGGCTCACGAGGTCGATGACCTCGTCGTTCGACGTGCACAGGTAGACCGATGCACCGTCGCTCATGAGTGTCGTACCGGCGAGGTCGCGGATGCCCGCGCGTCGGAGCTCTTCGACGGCCGTACGGATCTGCTGCAGCGAGATGCCCGTGTCGAGCAGGCTCTTCACGAGCTTCAGGACGAGGATGTCGCGGAAGCCGTAGAGACGCTGCGACCCGGAGCCGTTCGCCCCGCGAACGGTGGGTTCCACCAGCTCGGTGCGCGCCCAGTAGTCGAGCTGACGGTAGGTGATGCCGGCGGCGCGAGCGGCGACCGCGCCACGGTAGCCGACCTCGTCGTCCATGGCCGGAAGACCATCGGTGAAGAGGAGTTCGGGTACGAACCGCGGGTCTCCTGCGAGCTCATCCGCATTCATCTGAAATCCTCCCTGGAACGGTTATCTTCCACGGTAGAGCAGTGCCTGGGCACCGGCAATCACATCCGCGGGACCGCGAAGGTGTGTCGCAACCAGTTCGTTACGAAAGCACTCGCGACAGCGCGTCTTTGACGAAGAGCGAGCGCACCTCGTCGATCTTCGCGGCCAGTTCGGGCGCCAGCTCGCTGGCCTTGGCCCTGGACGGAGCATCCGTCCGACGCAGCAGCGCGGACATCGCCGATTCGATGAGCGCGACCTCGCGATCTGCTCCCTGGCGCAGCGAGCGCAGGTGCCGCGGCTCGATGCCGTGGCGGTCGAGGGCGACGAGGCCGCGCAACAGCGTGACCGTCGTCTCCTGGTAACTCTCCTGGGCGATGATGACACCGGTGCTGATCGCGTCGTTGAGCAGCTGCGGGCCCGCGCCGGCTGCTGCCAGCAGCTCGTCGCGTCGGTATCTGCGCGGCGCCGGCGTGATCGAGGGCGGCGGAGCGAACGGAGTCGCCTCCCCGCCGGCATCGACGTCGTCGAGCTGCTCGCGGATCACGCTCAGCGGAAGATAGTGGTCGCGCTGCAGAGTGAGGCCGAGACGCAGTCGTTCGATGTCCGCCGTGGAGAACTTGCGATAGCCGGACTCGGTGCGCGAGGGGCTGACGATGCCCTGCACCTCGAGGAAGCGCAGTTTGCTGGAGGTGAGGTCGGGGAACTCCGGTGTGAGCCGAGCGAGGACCTGGCCGATGCTCAGCAAGCCCGCGGACGCGGAACGTTCGCGGGCGGGAGTAGCCGCCATCAGTCGTTCGCCGCCGCGCGATCGCGAGGGGAGGCGAAGAAATTCAGGCGGAACTTGCCGACACGCAGTTCCGAACCGTCGACGAGCGGGCTGCGGTCGACGCGCTCCCCGTTGACGTACGTTCCGTTGAGCGAGCGCTGATCGATGATCTCGAACGCCGACCCGGTGCGGGTGATCTCTGCATGACGACGGGACACGGTCACGTCGTCGAAGAAGATGTCGGCCTCCGGATGCCGGCCGACCGTGGTCACGTCGGTGTCGAGGAGGTAGCGGGCACCGGCGAGAGCGCCGGAACGGACCAGCAGCAACGCCGATCCTGCGGGCAGGGCGCTGATCGCACTCTGCTCGACGTCGGTGAGTTCCACTCCGAACGGCACGAAAGACAGGTCGGAATCGTGCCCGAACGTCTGCGTCACGTCGTGTCTCTGCTCACCGGAACGGTGGATCGCGGCTTCTCCGGCCGGTCGGCTGTCGCTGTCAGTCACAGTGCCCTCCTTGGCTTTCCAGACTAACGGATGCCGAGGCGCTCGCGGGAGGCCGGTTGCATACTCAGCCATCACATACCGGGTATTCATAGGGTGGAACCGTGAAGACCAATGTCCTGCGGCGCCCGGCGACCCCGATCGCCCTCGCCGCCACCCTGCTCGCTGCGTTCCTCGTGCTCTTCTCTCCGCTCTCGGCCTCCGCGCACGACGCGCTCGTGTCGTCGTCTCCGGCCGCAGACGAGTCCGTCGAGACCGTGCCGTCGGAGCTGACGCTCACCTTCAGCGCCAAGCTCATCGACGGCGAGGGCGCGACCGAGGTCGTCGTCACCGGCCCCGACGGCTCCTCGGTCACCGACGGCGCAGCGACGGTCGACGGCGCGATCGTCACCCAGCCGCTGCAGGGCTCGGGCCCGGCCGGCGAGTACCACGTCATCTGGAAGGTCGTCTCGAGCGACGGCCACCCCACATCCGGCGAGTACTCCTTCACCGTGACCGTCGGCGACGATGCGACACCGACCGAGGAACCCACTGCTGCGCCCACCACCGCGGCACCGACGGCGGAGCAGACCGCAGCGCCCGAGGCGACCACGACGCCGCCGGCCGATTCCGGTGACGGCGACGCCGGATCCCCGTGGATCTGGGTGCTCGCGATCGTCGCCGTCCTGGTGGTCGCCGGCGTGGTCACATGGATCGTCCTGAGCCGTCGCCGCGGCGGTTCCGCGACCGGTTCCGACGCCCCCACGGAGCGATAGGCTTAAGGCATGCCACATTACGACGTCGTCATCCTTGGTGCAGGTCCTGGCGGATACGTCGCTGCGGTTCGCAGCGCGCAGCTCGGTCTGTCCACCGCCATCATCGAGGAGAAGTACTGGGGTGGTGTCTGCCTCAACGTCGGCTGCATCCCCTCCAAGGCGCTCCTGAAGAACGCGGAGCTCGCGCACACCCTGAACCACAAGGCCGAGTTCTTCGGAATCTCCGGCGAGTTCACGATCGACTTCGGCAAGGCGTTCGATCGCAGCCGTGAGGTCGCCGAGGGTCGCGTCAAGGGCATCCACTTCCTGATGAAGAAGAACAAGGTGACCGAGTACAACGGTCGCGGCACGTTCACCGGCCCGAAGGCGATCTCGGTCGCCAAGGCCGATGGTCAGGTCGAAGAGGTCACCTTCGACAACGTCATCATCGCCACCGGCTCCAAGGTCCGCCTCCTCCCCGGCGTGACGCTCAGCGAGAACGTCGTGACGTACGAAGAGCAGATCATGACCCGTGAGCTGCCCGAGTCGATCGTCATCGTCGGTGCCGGCGCGATCGGCATGGAGTTCGCCTACGTCCTCACGAACTACGGCGTGAAGGTCACGATCATCGAGTTCCTCGACCGTGCGCTCCCCAACGAGGACGCCGACGTGTCGAAGGAGATCACGAAGCAGTACAAGAACTACGGCGTCGACATCCTCACCTCGACCAAGGTCGAGTCGGTCGTCGACAACGGCTCCTCGGTGACGGTCACCTACACCGGCAAGGACGGCCAGCAGTCGTCGATCGAGGCCGGCAAGGTGCTCATGTCGGTCGGTTTCGCCCCGAACATCGAGGGCTTCGGCCTCGAGGCCACCGGCGTGAAGCTGACCGAGCGCGGCGCGATCGACATCGACGACCACATGCGCACCAACGTCGAGGGCATCTACGCCATCGGCGACGTGACCGCCAAGCTGCAGCTCGCCCACGTGGCCGAGGCTCAGGGCGTCGTCGCTGCCGAGACGATCGGCGGCGCGGAGACCCAGACGCTCGGCGATTACCGGATGATGCCGCGCGCGACGTTCTGCTCCCCGCAGGTCGCGTCGTTCGGTCTCACCGAGCAGCAGGCCAAGGACGAGGGGCGCGAGATCAAGGTCTCGACCTTCCCGTTCATGGCCAACGGCAAGGCGCACGGCCTCGGCGAGCCGGTCGGCTTCGTCAAGCTGATCGCCGACGCCGAGCACCTCGAGCTCATCGGCGCCCACATGATCGGCCCGGATGTCTCCGAGCTGCTGCCCGAGCTGACGTTGGCCCAGAAGTGGGACCTCACGGCTCTAGAGCTGGCCCGCAACGTGCACACGCACCCGACGCTGTCGGAGGCGCTGCAGGAGGGCTTCCACGGCCTCGCCGGCCACATGATCAACTTCTGATCCGCTTTCTCGAAGGCCCGGTCCCGCGCGCAACGCGGACCGGGCCTTCGTGCGTCAGAGGCCGTGCGTCAGAGGCGGTGTGTCAGAGGCCGCGCATCAGAGGCCGCGCATCGTGAGGAGCCCGGCCGTCCATGCCCGCAGCGGCGGCGAGCCCAGCGCGCGCATCAGCAGCTCCCGGCCGCGGACCACGGGCGCCGGCGCCGGAGCACCCATCGACATGTAGAACGCCGAGCGCCGCTGTGCGCGCGAGGCGGACCGCAGCACGTGCCACTCGAACCTCGCCAGCTCGGGCATCCGATGCGGCAGCGACCGCGCGAGCTCGGACGCGAGACGAGCGGCATCCACCCAGCCCAGGTTCATCCCCTGCCCGCCGATAGGACTGATCTCGTGCGCGGCGTCTCCGAGGAGCACCACCCGACCCCTGGTCAGCCGTGTCGCCCGGTGCTGTGCGGCGACGAAGGAGGTCGGCTCCGCATCGGGCGGGAGTTCGATGGCGATCCCGGTGCGCGCCTCGATCACGGCACGGAAGTTTTCGGCAGTACCCAGAACCCCGTCGGACCCTTCGCGCACGACCCAGCGCCGCACTCCACCGGGAAGCGGGAAGGACTCGACGAGACCGGCGGGTTCGCAGTGCAGGACGGCATGCTCACCCGGTGAGGCGTCTGCGACGTCGAGCATCGAGTACGACGCGCGTCCCGGACGACGGTGCCAGCCGAGGTCGAGCTCATCGCGCAGACGGCTGCGCACACCGTCTGCCACCACGACGATCGACGCGGTGAACGTGCGCGGTCCCGCCCCGGTCTGCGCCGAGACCTGAACCGCATCGGCGGTGCTCCGAAGCGCCTGCACCGTGCATCCGGAGATCAGGGCATCCGGGGAGAGTGCCTGCAGTCGGGCCCGGAGCAGCGCACTCGTCCGCGGCTGCGGGAGGATCAGGACGGGGCGATCCGGCGCGAAGGTCAGCGTGGCCAGGGTCCTGCGGCGACTGCGCACCTCTCCGCCTTCGAGCCGCAGCGCTTCCGACCGGACGTCCGTCCCGATTCCGACCGCATCGAGAGCGTCCAGCCCCGGCCGATGGATGCCGATCGCCCTGGTCCGATCGTCGGCATCCGTGCGCCGCTCGCAGACCACCACCCGCAATCCGTCCTGCAGCAGCAGGCAGGCCAGGAGCAGACCGACGGGCCCTGCTCCCACGATCAGCACGTCATGATCGGGCACTGCCCTCCTCCCACCGCAGCTCCAGTCGCGAGGGCAGTCCCCCGCGGACGGTCCACCCGGTCGGAGCGATCGCCGTCAGCTCGGCGACCGTGTACGAGCGTCGGATGCTGATGAGACCGTCTTCGCGGATGAACGAGTCGGCGAGAAGGGTGCGCGAGATCGGCAAGGTCGCCGCGGCGAACAGCACGTGGGCGGTCCGGCTCCGGGCGATGTCGTGGTGGGACACCAATCCGCCCGGCGCGACGAGCCGCATCGAGTCGCTGAGGACCGTCTGGAGCTCGTCCTCGTCCAGATGGTGCAGCACGTGGTTGGACAGCACGACGTCGTAGGTGTCGCCCGCTTCGACCAGCTCGGTGGTCAGCGCCCGTCGATAGCGGATGCCGGCGCCGCGGTCGTGCGCCGAGGCCCACCGGATCGCCCGCTCATCGGCATCGAGGGCGGTGATCTCGGCGTCGAACCCGTCGTGACGCAGCCGCCCGGCGAGCAGACGGCAGAGGTCTCCGCCGCCGGCTCCGACATCGAGGATGCGCAGTCGCCCTGCCCTCTCCGCACGAGGCCGGATGTCGCGGCGATAGAGCGTGCCCGGACGCGAGACCAGCGCGTTCACGAAGCCGAACCGCCCGTAAGTCCGCGCCAGTAGGCGCGCATCGGCGTGCGGGTCGTCCATCAGCTCACGGGTCTCGACGTCCCTGACCGCCAGGGCTGGACTCATGAGGCCGAAGGGGCGACGACGGTGAGCAGCGCGCTCTCGGCGGTCAGCCCCGGCCCGAAGGCCATCGCGGCAACACGCTCGCCCGCTGCCGCGCCCTCCTCCTCCAAGATGCGCTTGAGGACGAAGAGCACCGTGGCGCTGGACATGTTGCCGTTCTCGCGCAGGACCTCGCGGGCGGGGTGCAGCTGCGCATCGCTGAGATGCATCCGCTCCTGCACCCGGTCCAGGATGCTGCGACCCCCGGGGTGGATCGCCCAGTGCTCGACCTTCTCCCCCACCCGCCCCGCCTCGAAAGCCTCGGCCATCTCCGCATCAGCGGAATACAGCGGCCGGAGCGCACCGATGATGGTCTCACCGATGATCTGCGGGACGGCGGTGGAGAGGATCATCTCGAACCCGGTGTCGCCGATCGTCCAGGCCATGTCCTTCTCGCCCTCCGGCGCGATGGCCGTGTGGAACCGGTCCAGCCGCAGGGCGGTCGACGCCGACGGAAGGTCACGGGCCGTGACGATGCCGGCCGCCGCACCGTCGGCGAACAGGGAGGAGGCGACGATCGTGTCCGGGTTCTCCGAGGAACGCAGATGCAGGGTGCACAGCTCGACGCTGACGACCAGGACGACCGCGTTCTCGTCGGCGATGCAGAACTGGCTCGCCGCCCGCAGCGCCGGCATCGACGCGTAGCAGCCCATGAACCCGAGATGGAAGCGCTGCACCGCATCGGAGAGCCCGAGAGCGCGCACGATCTCGTACTCCGGTCCGGGAGCGTGGAACCCGGTGCAGGACACCGTGATGACGTGAGTCACATCCTCCGGGCCGATCTCGGGGTCGGCCTCGAGGGCCAGCCGCGCGACGTCGACGAAGAGTCGGGCAGCCTCCCGGGTGTAGATGTCGTTGCGCGCCTTCGTGCCCGGAGCCAGCAGCTCTCCGGAACGCCGGTCGAAGAAGACGGGATCGGCCACGTCGGATTCGAGCGACAACTCGTCGATCACGGTATGGCGGCGGTCGATGCCCGAGACATTGAACGACGTCGTGACGATCCGCTGCGCCAAGCGCCCGAGGTCGGGCTGCTGGGCGAAGACGTCGCGCACCTGCTCCTGCACGAGAACGGTGTCGGGGACGATCGTCTGCAGCGATCGGAGCACAGGCGGTCGACTCATGCTGTCACTCAAGCACGCGGTGTCGTCCCGGGGAAAGGGGTTGCGTTCGACTCGGCCGTCTGACTAGAAGCCGAGGGCACGGGCGAGCTTGGAACCGGATGCCGATTCCCGGCCTCCTGCGGCCAAAACCGCGCGCTCCACCGCATCGAAGAAGGCGGCGCGCGCCTCGTCGTCTGCCGGGGCCGCGGGACCGAGTTCCATCTCCCACTCCCGCCATTCGCGCTGCACGTCGCCTCGGAGATCCGTCGCCTGCACCCGGTCGTCGACGAACTCGGCCACCACTCCGCCGGGGCCGGTGAGCAGGTAGGCGGTGCGATCGTTCCGGATGCGGGCGAGCGGGGTGAGCGGCGCGGTCGTCCAGGCGGACACGGTGTCGGCCACGGCCGCGGGGAGCTCGTCATCCTCACCGAGCGGCCACCCGAGTTCGAGCCGACCGTCGCCCTGCCGCGGTCCCTTCACGTGCCAGCCCTCGTCCGGGCCGCCGGTGCGACGACGCAGCGCCACTCCCGCGCGGGCGAGTTCGCCGTCTGCCGTGTCGAAGTACTGCGCGTCGAGCGCCCTGGCCTCCCCGGTGGTGACGGCGTCGACCCCGGGGATCGCTTCCCAGACCGGCAGCGGGGTCTCGCCATCGACGTCGTACTTGCGCTCGACCTCGACCGTGCGGGACGGTTCAGTCATCGTCGTTGAGAGTGAGATCCTCGAGAGACTCTTCGAACCAGTAGTCGACCTCGGTCGGCCCATCGTTCGGGCCGGTGTTGTGCGGTTCGCTGCGGCGGTTGTACACCACCTGCGTCTCGCTGTAGGGGACGATCAGCTTGTCGTCCGCGTCGCCGAGGGGGATGATCTGCCCGTCCAGCGGGCCGCCGTGAAGCCGTGCAAGTGCCATGTGCTTCAGGGTAGCGCCGACATCGGACTATCCGTGCGAGACCCGGCGGATTCAGCCGAGGACGACGCCGAGGAGCGCACCCGCGATCATCCACGGGCCGAAGGCGATGCGGGTGGCCCCGTCGGCTCGGCGCAGGAGGATGAGCACGAGCGCGTAGAGCGCCCCGAGCACGAAGGCCGAGGCGGCGCCGATCGCGAGCGACTGCCAGCCGTGCCAACCCAGCACGAACCCGATGACCGCGGCGAGCTTCACATCGCCGCCGCCCATCCCGGCACGACTGATCCCCCGCAGCACCGCATAGAAGCCGCCCAGGATCACCAGGCCGAGGAGGGCGCGGAGGAACGCGATGCTGTGCCCCGTGACCAGGACGTCGAGTGCGCCGAGCACGATCAGCGCGGCGAGCGTCGGCAGCACGATGCGATTCGGGAGGCGGTGCGTGCGTGCATCGATGACGATCAGCCATCCGCCGATGCCCGCCAGCATCACGTGCACGAGCAAGATGAGGGCGAGCCGCGGGTCCATACGCGCAGGTTAGGAGATCCGCAGGCCCGGTGCCGACGCCCTGTGGAGAACTCCACTGATGTCCGATGTACGAACTATCGTCATCCACAGGACTTGGTATATTAGAATATATCTTCGAGAAAGGATGCAGGGTGATCGGTCTCGATGCGCTGGCCTCCCTCTCGCCGGCGAGCGACTCCCGCGCGGGAGAAGTGCTGCGACTGCGCCGCGAGATCAGCCGGATGCAACGGCGGCGCAGCGAGCATACGCTGCTCCCCCTCGACCCCGCCTTCTCCGCACTCCTCCCCGAGGAGGGACTGCAGACCGGCACCTCCTACACCGTCTCCCCCTCGCCGAGCCTGGTGCTCGCACTGCTCAGCGCCGCATCGCAGAAGGGGCACTGGTGCGCCGTCGTCGGCATGCCGACACTCGGCGTCGAAGCGGCGGCCGCATTCGGCATCGATCTCGCCCGTCTGATCCTCGTCCCCGACCCGGGAGAGCGCTGGCTCGCGGCGACCTCCGCACTGGCCGAGGTCGTACCCCTGATCGTCGTGAACCCCGCCACTCAGGCGCGGGATGCCGATGTCTCCCGTCTGAGCGCACGCCTGCGCGATCGCGGATGCACGCTCCTGGTCACCGAGACGCCCGGCATCGGACGGTGGCCGCAGAGCGAGGGGACGATACGCCTGCATGACCCGCACTGGCACGGCCTCGGCACCGGCTGGGGACTGCTCTCCGACTGCACCGCGACCGTGACCGCGCAGACCCGGCACACCTCTCGACCGTCGAGCGTGCAGGTGCGCCTGCCGGGAGGACACGGCGCCGTCGAGACCGTCGCGACCGAGCTCACCGCACTGCCCGCACTCTCGCCCGAGATCATCGGCCGGGGCGAGG
Organism: Microbacterium sp. B19(2022); assembly: GCF_012030385.1. Classification (NCBI taxonomy): domain Bacteria; kingdom Bacillati; phylum Actinomycetota; class Actinomycetes; order Micrococcales; family Microbacteriaceae; genus Microbacterium; species Microbacterium sp. B19(2022). Next base: position 84,166 of record NZ_JAAUVO010000005.1, on the reverse strand, counting down.
ATGCTCCCCCCGAACTCCTGCGATGGGCGGAAGCCGGATGAACAGTCCGCTCCGCGTGCTCGTGCTGTGGTTCCCCGACTGGCCCCTGCGGGCCGCGCTCGGCAGCCCGCCTCCGCACCCGCCCACCGCCCTGGTGCAGGCGAACACGATCGTCGCCTGCACCGCCTCCGCCCGCGAGCACGGCGTGCGCACCGGTCAGCGCCGCCGCGTCGCACAGGGCCATCTCTCCTCGCTGCGCGTGCTCCCCCACGACCCCGACCGCGACGAGCGCGCCTTCCTCCCCGTACTGCACCTCATCGAGAAGCAGGCACCCGGGGTCACCCTGCTGCGGCCGGGACTCGCGATCGTCCGCGCCCGGGGCATCTCCCGCTATCACGGCGGAGAGGCGGAAGCGGCCGAGGCGCTCACCGCCGTCCTCGCGGAGGCCGGTTTCCCCGAGGTGCGCATCGGCGTCGCGGACGGCCCGTTCACCGCCGAGATCGCCGCGCGGGGCCCCACCCCCTGCACGGTCGTGCCGCCCGGAGGATCCCGGGAGTTCCTCGCCCCCTACCCCGTGCAGGTGCTGCGCGACGAGCAGATCACCGGCCTCCTCGTGCGACTCGGGGTGCGCACCCTCGGCGAGTTCACCGCGCTCGCCCCGCTCGACGTGCGCGACCGCTTCGGCGAACACGGCGCGCGCCTGCACGCACTCGCCGCCGGTGCCGACTCCCGTGCGCTGACGCCGCGTCCGCCCGACCCCGAGCTCGTTCGAGACATCGAGTTCGACTCACCGTTGGCCGGAGCGGACCAGGTCGCCTTCGCGGTGCGGCAGACGGCGGATGCGGTCATGCTCGCACTCGGCGACGCCTCGGTCGTGTGCACGGAGGTGCGGATCGATCTGACCGACGACAACGGCGTGGTCTTCTCCCGGTCCTGGCTGCATCCGACCTGCTTCGACGCCTCCGACCTCGTCGACCGGGTGCGCTGGCAGCTGGAGGCCCTGGCCGCGCAGTCGGCGAAGGAGCCGGTCGATGAGGCACGGGCGTTCGGCGGCATCATGGCGGTGCGCATCGTCCCCGCCGCCGTGGACGACGCCGCCCATCACCAGCCGGGGCTCTTCGGATCCGGCACCGATGAGCGCCTGCACCATGCGGTCTCCCGCGTGCAGACCATGCTGGGACATCAGGGTGTCGTCACCGCCGCGGTCTCCGGCGGCCGCTGGCTCGCCGATCGGCAGGTGCTCACGCCCTGGGGCGAGCGCACGGTCCCCCCGCGCGACCCGGAATCGCCCTGGCCGGGGAGCCTGCCCGATCCCCTCCCGGCAGAGGTGTTCCGTCCCCCGCGTCCGATCGGAGTGCTCGCCACTGACGAGACCACGATCACCATCGACGAGCGCGGGGCGCTCTCGAGCGATCCCGCCCGCATCGACGGGGCGGCCGTGCAGGCGTGGGCCGGCCCCTGGCCCATCCACGAGCGTCGCTGGGCGTCCAGCGGCGGCAAGCGCGGGCACCGGCTGCAGATCGTCGACGACCGCGACCGCGCCTGGCTGGTCTTCCATACCGGCGAGCGCTGGTGGGCCGAGGGGAGGTATCGCTGATGGGCTGGCACAACCCGCCCCTCTCCTGGAAAGACCTGGAGCGCACCCTCAGCGGCGACGAGTCGCCCCCGCCCCCTCCCGGCGCCGAGCCGCGAGGCCAGCGGACGGATCCAGGTCCGGTGAGTCGGCGCCGCAAGCGCACTCCTCCCGCTGCCTCCCCTCGCCCCGAGAACGCAGTGCCCTACGCCGAGCTGCACGCACACTCCTCGTACTCGTTCCTCGACGGCGCCTCCTCCCCCGAGGATCTCCTCGCCGAGGCCGACCGCCTCGGCCTGACCGCCCTCGCCCTCACCGACCACGACGGCTTCTACGGCGCGGCCCGCTTCGCCGAGGTCGCCGACCTCATGGAGAGCCCGCTGCAGACGGTGTTCGGAGCCGAGTTGTCTCTCGACCTGCCCGCACCGCAACGAGGCTCCGCCGATCCCGCCGGGGAGCATCTGCTGGTCCTCGCTCGCGGGATGGAGGGCTACCACCGGCTCTCGGGCGCGATCTCCGCCGCACAGCTGCGCGGTGGAGAGAAGGGGCGTCCCGTCTATGACCTCGACGATCTCGCCGCGCGCGCGGGCGGGCACTGGACGATCCTGACCGGATGCCGCAAGGGTGCGGTGCGCCGTGGGCTCGAGGCCGGAGACGCGGCCACTCCGCTGCGCTCCCTCGTCGACCTGTTCGGAGCCGACAACGTCGCCGTCGAGCTCTTCGACCACGGAGACCCCCTGGACACCCGCCGCAATGACGCCCTCGCCGACCACGCCCGTCGGATGCGGCTGCCGGTGGTCGCGACCAACAACGTGCACTACGCCACCCCCGCACAGGCGCCGCTCGCCGAGGCGGTGGCCGCGGTCCGCGCGGTGCGCAGCATGGATGAGCTCGACGGCTGGCTGCCCGCGCACGGCGGCGCGCATCTGCGCAGCGGAGCCGAGATGTCGGCCCGCTTCCGGCGCTACCCCGGCGCGATCTCGTACGGGCTCGAGCTGGCCGCGGCATCCGCCTTCCCGCTGCGTCTCGCACGACCGGCGCTCCCCCAACAGCAGGTACCGGAGGGGCACACGCCGATGAGCTGGCTGCGTCACCTGGTCTGGGAGGCCGTGCCGTCGAAGTACCCCCGACTGGACGACGCCGGCCACCGCCGCATCGAACGCGAGCTGGACGTGATCGAGGAGAAGGACTTCCCCGGATACTTCCTGATCGTGCACGGCATCGTCGCGGAGGCGCGCAGACGCGGCATCCTCTGCCAGGGCCGGGGGTCGGCCGCGGCGAGCGCGGTCTGCTACCTGCTGGGGATCACCGCGGTCGATCCGATCCTCTACCGCCTTCCCTTCGAGCGCTTCCTCGCGACCACGCGGACGGAGGAGCCGGACATCGACGTGGACTTCGACTCCGACCGCCGTGAGGAGATCATCCAGTGGGTGTACCGGGAGTACGGGAGGGAGCGGGCCGCCCAGGTGGCGAACGTCATCCAGTACCGTCCGAAGAACGCGGTGCGCGACATGGCGAGAGCGCTCGGCCATTCCCCCGGGCAGCAGGACGCCTGGTCACGCCAGGTGGACGGCTGGGGTGTGGGGCTCGAACCCGTCGAGGGTCATGACATCCCGGAGAACGTGCTCGCCTACGCGGGTGAGCTGCTGAAGGCACCCCGCCACCTCGGCATCCACTCCGGCGGGATGGTGCTCACCGCACGCCCGGTCGGCGAGGTCGTGCCGGTGGAGCATGCCCGCATGGAGAACCGCACCGTCATCCAGTGGGACAAGGACGACTCCGCCTTCATGGGCCTGGTGAAGTTCGACCTGCTGGGCCTCGGGATGCTCGCCGCCCTCCAGCACTGTTTCGACCTGATCCGCGAGAACACCGGCGAGGAGTGGACGCTGGAGAGCATTCCCAAAGAGGAGGCGGGGGTGTACGACATGCTCTGCCGCGCGGATTCGATCGGCGTCTTCCAGGTGGAGTCCCGCGCGCAGATCGGTCTGCTCCCCCGGCTGCAGCCGCGCTGCTTCTACGACCTCGCCATCCAGATCGCGCTCATCCGTCCCGGTCCCATCCAGGGTGGGGCCGTGCACCCCTTCGTGCGGCGCAAGATCGCGAAGGATCGTGTCGACGAGGAGAACCGGGAGCGCCTGGCCCGGGGCGAGGAGCCGGTGGACTTCACGATCCCCTACCCGCACAGCGACCTGGAGGACATCCTCAAACGCACGCTGGGCATCCCGATCTTCCAGGAGCAGCTCATCCAGATGGCGACGGCCATCGGCGACTGCACGGCCGACGAGGCCGACCTGCTCCGCCGGGCGATGGGGTCGAAGCGCGGCCTGGAGAAGATCGAGAAGGTCAGGGACAAGCTGTACGCCGGCATGGCCAGGCGCGGCCTCGTCGACGAAGCGGCCGATCGCATCTACGCCCAGATCCAGGCGTTCTCGAACTTCGGCTTCGCGGAGTCGCACTCGCTGTCATTCGCCCTGCTCGTCTATGCCAGCTCCTGGCTGAAGCTGCACTACCCCGCCGCGTTCCTCGCCGGCCTGCTGCGTTCGCAGCCGATGGGCTTCTACTCGGCGTCGACCCTCACCGCGGATGCCCGACGGCACGGGGTCGAGGTCCGTCGTCCTGACCTGCACGTCTCCGGGGCAATGGAGATGCTGGAGCCTCTCGACGAGGGCGCGTCGCACGGGCCGACGGGGCGGGACGACTGCCTCGACGATCCGCAACCGACCCCGCTCCGGTTCGACAGGCGGGCCCCGGACGAGTCCGCGTCACATCGGAGGGACGGCCGATCAGCGGTGCGACTGGGGCTCAGCGGCATCCGCGGGATCGGTGTGCCGATGGCGGAGAAAATCGTCGCCGAACGCGAGGCACACGGGCGCTACCGCGATCTGCACGATCTGGTGCGCCGGACGGATGCCACCGCCACGCAGTTGGAGGCGCTCGCCACCGCCGGCGCTTTCGACTGCCTGGGGCTGGAGCGCCGAGAGGCCATCTGGCTCGCCGGCGCCGCGGCGGACGACCGCTCCCGCTTCCTTCCGGGGACCACCGTCGCCGTGCAGCCGCCCCTGTTCGCGGATCAGACCAGCTACGAGCGGCTCTCGGCGGACCTCTGGGCGACCGGGGTGTCGACCGACGACCATCCGATGGCGCACTTCCGGGAGGCACTGCGCACCCGCGGGGTGCTCACCGCCGCCGATCTGCAGGGCCACGAGGTCGGTCGCCGTATCGAGGTCGCCGGTCTCGTGACCCATCGCCAGCGACCGGCGACGGCATCCGGGATCACCTTCGTGAACCTCGAGGACGAGAGCGGCCTGGTGAACATCGTCTGCTCGGCCGGGGTCTGGAACCGTTACCGCCGTGTCGCCAGGGAATCACCGGCGCTCATCATCCGCGGCATCTTGGAGCGGTCGGCCGAGGGCGTGGTCAACGTGCTCGCCGACGGTTTCGAGGATCTGCGCACCGGCGTCACGCATCGGTCTCGGGACTTCCGTTGAGGGCGACCGCCCCGCATCACCAGAAGCGCTCGGGCTCCTCCACCGGGGGACGATCCGCGCCACCCCATCGGTCGGCTTCGGCCTTCGCCGCATCGGCGGCCGCGTCGGCGCCGCGCAGCGCGATCTTGGCTCCGGTCGCTCCGGGGCCGATGGGATCGACCAGCAGAGTGGTGCGCGCCCCGATCCCGCCGATGGTCACCGTGCACTCCAGCACCCGGCCGATCCATCGCGAGAAGTCGCCGCCCGGCTCCTCCGTGCGGCGGTAGCGGATGCCCGTGTCGAGGTCGACGAGAGCGAGGACGACGGGTTCATCGGTGAGCGGATCGACCTGCTCCGTCACCTCGACCCGGTGGCCGTGGGTGATGGCGACCTGAGCGGGGAGCACGAGCATTCTGTCCATGAGTCCACCCTAGGCATCGCCGCCGGGAAGACAACAGGCGACCGGAATCGCAACATTCGTAAATTTCTTTGTCCCCCAAATGGCGGACAAGCCGATTAAGCGGTACTCTGCTCAGGTAGCGGGGGCTACAGGCTGAGATCTGGGGAGATCAGCCGAGAGCGCAGCGAGAACTTCGCCGCCTCCCCAACCGTCCGGGAAGGACGGTCAGCCCTCTCGGCGGTACCGTCTGGGGCGGATCGTTCGGGAGGGCATACCCCCGCCGAACCGCCGGCCAGTCGACGCGCTCAGTCAACCAACTCAGTCGAGCGGGATCACCTCGAGGGTGTTCGAGCGCACCGGCTCCTGTCCCATCTCGGGGGCGTACGGGCTCGGCGTGTACTTGGCGAGGTACTCGGCATCGATCGCCGTGTTCGTCGCCTCATCGGTGACGCGCTCGAAGCGGACGTCCTTCGTGACGCCACCGGCCGACACGCGGCCGCGCAGACTGGCGAGTGCCGGGGCATACCACTTGCCCTCGAGCCCCGTGTAGGAGCGCACGAACAGGCGCCCGTCCACGGCGACCGCCCAGATTCCCACGGTCTTCGGCATCGTCCCATCGTCGAGCTGTGCGGAGAGATCGAACATCTCCGGCGCCGCGATCGTCGCCAACTCGTCGGCGTCCCACATCGTCATCCCCCTGTCGTCAGACGCCACGACTAGCCCTGATCCCCGACGTGGCCCGGCGCGGTGAGCGACAGCACCCGCTCGACGAAGGCGGCGTACTCGTTCATGTAGTGCTGGAGGAACTCGCGCGTGCGGGCATCCTTCACCTCGCCATCCGGACCGAAGGCCTCGGGATCGAACGTGATGTACGCCTCCGGGGCGTTCAGCTGCGGGGCGTTGAGGAAGCTCAGGACGCTGCGCATCGACGACTGCATGACGGCCGTGCCGATGGCACCCGTGGATGCTCCGATGATGCCGGTGGGCTTGCGGGCGAAGGAGTTGTGGCCCCAGGGGCGGGAGCCCCAGTCGATCGCGTTCTTCAGCGCACCGGGGATGGAGCGGTTGTACTCGGGCGACACCAGCAGCAGCCCCTCGGAACCCTCGATGGCGCGCTTGAACTCCGTCACCGCGGCGACCGGATCGAGCTCGTCGTCGCGGTTGTAGAGCGGCAGGTCCCGGATCGGGATCTCGACGAGCTCCAGGCTGGGCGGCGCGAGCCCCACGAGCGCTTTCGCGAGGATCCGATTGATCGAGTCCTGAGCGAGACTTCCGACGAGATAGCCGATGCGATGCGTCATGTGTGCTCCGCAGGGAGGGCAGTCGGTCGAGTGCGTCAGCGTGATCCCCGCGTCCTTCCATTTCCAGGATATCTCCGAGAAGGGGGCTTGCCGCAAGACCCCACCCATGCGGCAGAATCGACCCTCGCTCGTGCGATCCGGCCCTCGCGCGTGAGGAGACCCATGTCTTTCGACCCCTTCCACCTGCCTGCGAATCTGGGCGCGAAAGCGACCACCGCCCTTCTCGACGCCGACCGCGATCACCTCGGACGGATCGCCGACACCCTGGAGGAGCAGCGCAGCGAAGTCACCAGACGCCTCGCCGAGGTACGCCGCCAGCGTGCGGGATTCGGCGACAGCGCCGTGAACCGCGACCTGGAGATCCGACGCCTGAGCGGAAGGCTCCGGATCCTGCAGCGGTTCGGCATCGACATCTGCCTGGGCAGGATGACGCCGGCAGAAGGCGAACCGATCTACATCGGTCGCACGGGTCTGGCTGCGGCCGACGGCACCCGTCTGCTCGTCGACTGGCGGACCCCGGCGGCCGAACCGTACTTCGCCGCGACCATGGAGGATCCGCGCGGCATCGTCTCGCGCCGGCGATACCGCTGGACGGACGGACGCATCAGTGACTACTGGGACGAGGCGCTCACGCCCGCCGGGTTCGACGGCGCAGCGTCTCTCGACGATCAGTCCGCATTCATCGCCAGCCTCGGCACGCATCGCACATCACGGATGCGAGACGTGCTCGCGACGATCCAGGCCGACCAGGATGCGATCATCCGCACTCCCTCGCCCGGTGCGCTCGTCGTGGACGGCGGTCCCGGGACAGGGAAGACCGTCGTCGCTCTGCACCGGGCCGCGCAGCTGCTGTACGCAGAGCCGCGCCTGACCCAGAGCGCCGGAGGCATGCTGCTCGTCGGGCCGAACGCGCACTATCTCGCATACGTGGAAGATGTGCTGCCGAGTCTCGGCGAGGACACGGTGCGACTGTGCACGCTGCGGGACCTCGTCCCGGAGGGTGCGACCGCCGTCGACGAGCCGGATGCGCGCGCGGCCTCGCTGAAGGCCTCGCTCTCCCCCGACCTGATGCTCGACGCCGCGGCGCGGTCGTTCGAGCGTCCGCCGCAGCATGCCATGCGCCTGGAGTCCCCCTGGGCTGACCTCTGGCTGAGCCGCCAAGAGTGGGTCGAGGTGTTCGCCGCCGCCGACCCCGCAGCGTCGCACAACGAAGCGCGCGACGAGGTGTGGGAGGAGATCCTGGAACTCCTGGTCGATCAGGTCGACGACGACGAGGTGCCGCCGCACGTGATCCGGCGCTGGCTGCGTCAGGACGACGACCTCACCGGGACGTTCGTGCGTGCCTGGCCGCTGCTGTCCCCGACCTCCGTGGTGGGGCGGATGTGGAACTCGCCCGCTCTGCTCCGGCAGTGCGCCCCGGCCCTGTCCGCGGACGACATCGCGCTGCTGCACCGGGAGGAGACGGCGCCGTGGACCACGGCGGACCTCCCGTTCCTCGACGCGGCGCGGCGCCGCATCGGCGACCCGGAGGCGGTGCGCGAGGAGCACCGCCGTCAGGCCGTGATCGCCTCGGCGCAGGAGCAGATCTCCCACGTCGTCGATCATCTGATCGAAGACGACGACAGCGAGATGAAGGTGATGTCGATCCTGCGCGGGCAGGACGCACGGAACGTGCTGCTCGGCGTCGACGCCCCGCCGGCACTCACACCCGACGAACTGGCGGGCCCCTTCGGACACATCGTCGTCGACGAAGCCCAGGAGCTGACGGATGCCGAATGGCGGATGCTCGTCGCCCGCTGCCCCTCGCGCAGCTTCACGGTCGTCGGCGATCGCGCGCAGGCACGGCACGGCTTCACCGAGACCTGGGAGGAGAGGCTCATGCGCATCGGTCTGCGCGATGTGCGGATCACCCACCTCGGCGTGAACTACCGGACACCGGCGGAGGTGATGGAGACGGCGGCACCCCTGGTGCTCGCGGCGATCCCGGACGCGAACGTGCCGACGTCGGTGCGCGAGAGCGGGGTCCCGGTCCGGTTCGGCGAGGCCGCATCGCTGCCGGCGGTGCTGGATGCCTGGCTCGACGCGCATCCCGACGGCGTGGCGTGCGTGATCGGCGACCCCGGCTTCGCACCGACCGACAGAGTGCGGTCATTGACCCCCGAGGGCGCGAAGGGGCTCGAGTTCGACCTGGTCGCCCTCGTGCGGCCGGAGCAGTTCGGCGACGATGTGACCGGCGCTGTCGACCGCTACGTCGCCATGACCAGGACCACTCGAGAGCTGGTCATCCTGCGGTGAGCGGCGGAACCGCCGCCGTCAGGCCAGCGCGTCACGCAGCGCGAGGAGGTGGGCGCGGCTGAGGTCGGCCGCGCCTTTCGCGTCACGGTCGGCGATCGCCTGGGCGAGCACGGCGTGCGCCTCGTGGTCCTCGTCGCCGCCGTACACGCGGCGGATGCGGAGCATCTCGATCATGGCCTCCCGCAATCGCGGGGTGAAGCTGTCGAACAGGTCGAGCAGGACCGGGTTGTGGGCTGCGGCGACGATGGATCGGTGGAAGACCGTGTCAGCGTCGACGTGGCTCTCGATGTCGGAGCGGCGCGCGGCGCGCTCGGCCAGAGCGCGGCGGAGGGCGCGCAGATCGGCGGGCGTCCGTCGTGACGCGGCGAGCGCCGCTGCCTCGGTCTCGATCGCGACCCTCGCCTCGATCACCGCGACGACTCCGGCCCGGCGGAGGACGGAGTCCCAGTCCTCCGGGGCGTCGAGGGCAGTGACGAAGACCCCCGCCCCCTGCCGCGACGCCAGCACTCCGCGCCCGGCGAGCTGACGGATCGCCTCACGGACGGTGGAGCGCCCCACCCCGAGCTGCGGTGCGAGCGTCGTCTCTCCGGGCAGCTTCTCCCCCAGCGTCCACTCTCCCGCGCGGATCCGTTCCAGCAGCAGCTCGGCGGCCTGATCCGCCAGCGGTGCGCGCTTCACCTGTGCCATCGGCCATCCGATCTCTCGCCTCGACGCCTCGTCTACTTGTCTGAGGAGTTCTGCTACAGTCTAGCCATGTTCATGTCAGAGCACCTTCTTCTTCGCCGCCACGGCGGGGCATAGCCGGACCGGCTCCCCGTCGTGGAGTCGAACATGCGCCGGTCGCCTCTCTGAACGAAGAAAGCAGCACCGCCATGACCACGACACCCTCCTCCCGCATCTCCACGCCTGCCGGCCCAGTACCTTCACACGCACCATCCTGGAACCGGCAACGGCACTCGCAGATGCCCTCGCATCGCTACCGCGATGTGTTCTCGCGAGTGGAACTTCCCGTGATCGAGCGGGACTGGCCCACGCACCGCCTGACGGCTGCTCCCCTGTGGGTGCCGGTCGATCTGCGCGACGGCAACCAGGCGCTCGCCGAGCCGATGGACCCCGAGCGGAAACGGCGCTTCTTCGAGCTGATGGTCTCGATGGGCTACAAGGAGATCGAGGTCGGGTACCCCTCGGCGTCGCAGACGGATCACGACTTCGTCCGCCTCATCGCCGAGAGCGACATCGCGCCCGACGACGTGACCATCGTCGTCTTCACCCCGGCTCGCCGTGACCTCATCGAGCGCACGGTCGCCTCGATCCGCGGCATCCGCAATCCGGTCGTGATCCACATGTACACCGCGACGGCTCCGGCCTGGCGCGACATGGTCCTCGGCTACGGCGAAGCCGATCTGAAGCAGCTCATCCTCTCAGGCGGTCGCGACGTGCTCGAGTTCGCCGGCGATCTGCCGAACGTGCGGTTCGAGTTCTCGCCCGAGGTGTTCAACCTCACCGAGCCCGACTACGTCCTGGACATCTGCGACGCCATGACCGATCTGTGGGATGCGACACCCGAGCGGCCCGTGATCCTGAACCTCCCCGCCACGGTCGAGGTGGCGACTCCCAACGTGTACGCCGACCAGATCGAGTACATGCACAAGAACCTGGCTCGCCGGGATGCGGTGATCCTCTCGGTGCATCCGCACAACGATCGAGGCACCGGGATCGCCTGCGCAGAACTGGCCGTGCTCGCCGGAGCTCAGCGGGTCGAAGGGTGCATCTTCGGCAACGGGGAGCGCACCGGCAATGTCGACATCGCGACCCTCGCCCTCAACCTGCACGCCCAGGGCATCGACCCGATGATCGACTTCTCCGACATCGACGAGATCCGCCGCACGGTCGAGTACTGCAACCGGATCGAGGTGCACGCCCGGCATCCGTACGTGGGCGACCTCGTGCACACGGCGTTCAGCGGAACCCATCAGGACGCGATCAAGAAGGGCTTCGCCGAGCACCGCGCCCGTGCGGCGGCGAACGGGCGCCCGGAGCACGAGGTCGAGTGGCGGGTTCCCTACCTGCCGATCGATCCCGCCGACATCGGACGCGACTACGACGCGGTGATCCGTGTGAACTCGCAATCCGGCAAGGGCGGCATCGCCTACCTGTTGGAGACCGAGTACGGCGTCGAGCTGCCCCGGCGCCTGCAGATCGACTTCGCCCGCCACGTGCAGCGCCACGCGGATGCGACGGGAGCCGAGATCACGGCCGCCGAGCTGTGGAACGTGTTCGGGAACACGTACATCCGGCAGGCCTCCACGGCCGTCGACCTCGTCTCCTACGACATCGCCGAGAACGGCGGGCGCACCCACACCGGCATCACGCTGCGCATCGACGGACGCGAGCACGTCACGGACCACACCGAGGTCGGCCCCGTCGAGGCGCTCACCGCCGCACTCGACGCCCACGGCATCCGCGTCGATGTGGTCAGCCTGCATCAGACGAGCGTCGGCTCCGGCAATGACAGCGACGCGCTGACCCTGTTGGAGCGACGAGACTCGGGCGGAAGCAGATGGACCGCCGGTCAAGGGCGCTCGGTGCTCGCCGCCACCATGTCTGCGGTGATCGGGGCCGCGAACAGCCTCCGCTCCCCCATGCTGGTGGGTGGCGTCGGCTGACGGACGACGACGTGAGGGCCTGCGCCGCACGGGGGGATTCCGCGCCGGCGGTGATTCCGGTCAGGCGTCCGCTCGCAGCGGGACCTTCACGTCGCCGCCGGCCTCTTCGGTGAGCCGCTCGCCCATCTGCACGAACGTGGGCTCGGCGATGAAACCCCCGGCGAACAGCGCCTGCCCCTGCACGAACTGCGCGGAGCGCCGGATGGCCTCCTCCGAGGCGAAGCCGAACACGTCGGCGAGTTCGGCGAGGTCTCGGGGTGCATTGACCCGCATCAGCGCGAGGTTGTCGCACTGCGAGAGGACGTTGGGGTGGATCTTCGTCGGCCGCTGGGTGGAGAGCAGCAACCAGAGCCCGAACTTGCGCCCCTCGGCGGCGATCTGCACCAGCTGCTCCGTGAGGGCTCGCTCGACCGCCGTCTCCGGATTCGGCGAGCAGAGGTTGTGCGCCTCGTCGATCACGATGAGTATCGGCCGCCGCTCCTCGCGCCGGGACCACAGGTGCTCGAGCACGGCGAGCGCGGCGACCTTGGGCTCCGGCCGGTACTCGAAGCCGCCGAGGTCGAGGACCGTCGCACGCGGACGCTGGTCGATCGTGTCCACCACCGATACGGCACCGCGCGACCACAGCTCCCAGTCCAGGACCTGCAGGTTCTCCATCCGGTTCGCGAGTCCCACCCGGGCCGGGTCGTTCGAGGCGCGCAGATCGGGGAGCATGTCGCGCGCATCGAAGCTCTCGGCCTCCTGTTCGACATGGATCAGGGCGTTGTACTCCTCGGCGTCGGCGATGGGATCCATCCGCAGCACGGCCGCCTTCGATGAGGGCACCAGATCGACGAAGCGCACGTGCAGTCGATCGCCGTCGCCCGCGCCCGCGCCCGAACGGAAGACCCGGATGTCGGCCTCGGCGATCCGTGACGCATCCGCCTCGTTCGCCGTGGCCCTCGTCTCGCGCAACCGGGTGAAGTCGCCGTTCGGGTCGAGGATGAGCATCGGCAGCTCGGTCTCCAGCAGCAGCTGCTCCAGGAGCACACCGAGCGCATAGGTCTTGCCGCTCCCGCTCTGACCGACCCAGAAGGTGTGGCGGTTGAAACGCCGCGCGTCGAGGTCGGCCTTTGCGTCGGCATCGCCGAGAACAGTCCCGATCGTGAGGTTCGTCATCATGGCAGTGCGCCCTTTCGTTCACGGTGTCGAGGCGATGATCGACATCATCCTCGATCCCGCGCGTGGGCGCCAGAGTCGGCGGCGGTGGCGCACCGCAGGGCGCAGGTCCGAGCGCACCGCCACGTGCCTCACAGCTCCACGACGCTGACGGTGTCGATCGATGCTCCCTCCACCGCGGTGTCGGCTCGGAATCCGATGTTCCCTCGCACGTGCGCCGTGTGCGTCGTCACATCGACCACCGTGCCGTTGATCCGCGTGGTGAACGTCGAGCCGACCGCATCGACGCGAACGGTGAAGTCACCGCTCGGCACCACGCCGGTGACGGTCTTCAGCAAAGTCCACGCACCGGCGATCTTGACGTGCGGACGCAGCGCCCCGTCTGCACCCAGCTGCCACATGTAGAAGTTGGCCGCATCGCTGCATCGGAAGACGAGCCCGATCCGCGCCCGGTCGACCCTCAGCGTCGCCTCGACCGCATAGTCCGTCCAGTCGAGCCCGCCGTTGGCGTTGCGGATGTCCTCAGCCGCAGTGACGGTGAGCGTGCCGCCCGACACCGAGCAATTGCGCGCGTTGACCCATTTCCGCAGGTCGCCCGAGAAGTCATCCGAGAACAGTCCCGCACCGGGCGACAGTACGACCCGGTGGTAGACCTCGATCTCCGAGAGCTGCAGACGGTAGTGGTTCGCCTCGATAGCGAGCGGCCGCAGCTTCGTGCCCCGCACCCGCACGTAGCGGGCGGGCTGACGTCCGAAACCGTACTCGACGGCGGCCGTGGGCTGGGGCACCGCGACTCTGTTGACCACGCCTGTCCAGCTCGTCCCGTTCTTCGAGACCTCCACGACGAAGTCGAGGGGGAAGCCCTCGCCGGGGGTGTCCATGCGAGGAGTTAGCCGGATCGCGTTCACCACGTGCACGCCACCGAGGTCGACCGAGACCCACTCCTCGTGATCCGTCAGGACGTTTCCCTCGCTGGACCAGCACGTCGCCGTGTTCCCGTCGACGACGCCTGCCTTCGAGAAGCTCCACGCTTCGACGGAGGTCGAGGCGGAGACCGGCCGGCCGGCCGCAAGGTTCCAGTCTCGGGAGAATCCCGCCGGAAGGGCGAACAGGCGGGCCTCGCCCGCCAGGAAGCTCGCCGTGACGACACCCGTGCCGGCGTTGTAGGCCGCCGGCGTCTCCAGACCGGTCGTCGAGGAGACCTCGTTGACTGCGGCGAGGTTCTTCTCCGTGGCGAACTGCAGAGTCTTCGACCCGGCGTCCAGGGTTCGATCCACGATCAGCACGTACCGACGGCCGCCGTCGCCGACGAAATGCGAGACGATCACGTTCGCCGCCGAGTTCACCGGACGCCAGTACGAGTTCCCTGGAACCGGGACCGTGCCCGTCGCCATGACGCCGGAGTGGTAGACGGCCTGCGAGGTCGCTGCGGCGGTGACGGCGCCCAGATTCGTCAGCGATCGCCCGATCGCCTGCACGGGTGCATACAGGTCGGTCTTCGTGCCATTCGGAGCGATGATGGCGTTCGTGAACGGCTCGGAGCGATTCTCGGGCGTCGCCCAGGTGAACCAGTACAGTGCACCGAATCCGTACGCGAGGTACGCATGGGCGTTGTAGCGCATCTCGATCTCGGTGGGCCTGCGCAGTCCGCCGGGGATGCCGACCGACTGGAGGTAGGCACCGGTCGGCAGGTTGTGCCGAAGCGCCGAGTGCCGCACGATCTCGACGTTCTCGAACCAGTCGCTGTGTATCCCACCCGTCGTGGGCCAGGGGTACCGGTCGTAGGCGAGCCGTTTGACGTACGAGGCGCCGACGGCGCCGATCCAGCCCTCGAGATAGTTCTCGTAGTCGGCGTTGTAGACCGTCATCGGAAGGAGGTTGAGCAGCGGCTCATACTGCGGAGCCTCCATGAGGAACCTCCGATACGCAGCGGCGTATGCGGCGAACTCCGTGTGCAGCGGCTCGTCCTTGACGTAGAAGCCGAAGAGCGCGGGATCGCCGCCGTACTCGCTCGCGATGGTGGCGGCGAACGCCGGATTCGTCTTCAATCCGGCGCTGTTGGTGTCGGCGACGACGACCTTCATCCCCCTGGCTCCGGCCAGGGTGAGCATCTGGTGGTTGAGGGCGGCGGAGTTCAGATCGTTGCCGACGACGTTCTGCAGCACGGTCACATACGCATCACGCAGCCAGTCGTACTGCGTGGCGTTCAGGAGCGCCGCGGGCGGCGGCCAGAAGGCACCGATCTGCAGAGCACGGGATGCGCCCGCCGGCAACCCTGCCGCTCGCACCGTCGTCGAGGCCGCAGTGGCACCCCCGCTCGGCGTGGCCGATGCGGCGGAGGGGAAGCCGATCGCGCCGATGACACCGGCGACGAGGGAGCCCCGAAGCACGGTGCGTCGGTCGATGCCGCGGCCCGGAGTACTGCCGCCGTCGGCATCCATGACGCCGCGCTCGCCGTTCACCAGGTCACCAGCGCGGGAGCGACGACGTTGTTGGAGCCCTGATTCAAGGTGGGCGTCGTGTTGCTCTTGAACATGTTGGTCGCGGCGATCGCGACCCGGTTCGCGGTCGGCGCCAACCAGATCGCCGTGTCGAAGAAGGCGAGGATGTTGTTGGAGATGAGGATCGAATCCTCCGACGCGCCTCCGGCGATCAGGATGCCGTTCTTCGCCGCGGTCGTGCTCCCCGCGTACTCGATGATGTTGTCGGCGATCATGCTGAGGTGCCCCACCCCGGAGCCGCCGCCGTTGGACACGCTCACGGCGAGGAACGCCACGGACGCACCGCCGGCGGGAAGGCCGTAGATCAGGTTGCCCGTGAAGAGGATGTTCCCGTAGTTGCTCGTCGAGATCGCGCCCTTGGTGCAGTTGAAGTGGGACTGCGAGACCTTGATCCACAGCGACTGGTCGGTCGGGGCCGCATTCGCCGTGACCCCGTAGGCGCAGGCCACCGCCGCGCACTTGTCCAGATGCACGCCCTCGAGACGACGGTCCGCCGTCCCGTCGACGAGGAATGCCGTGTTCATGAAGTACACGTTGATCTCCGAGAGATAGATCTCCACGGGAATCGATCCACCGGACAGCAGCACGCCGACGGTATCGCTCCCGCCCCCGCTGCGACGCCCCTGGATGCGAGAGCCGCGGAACCGCAGGGCACTCGCATCCACCAGATGGAAAGCGACCTTCGGACCCGTGGTGTCGCTGACACCGACGACTTCGACGTTCTCGATGATCGACGTCTGCGCCGTGGCCCCGCTGACGCGTGCGAACCGCGCGGTGACCGCGGTGATCGTCTCTGCGGAATCGCAGAGGACGGCGAAGTCACGCAGGACGAGATGCCCGTTGTCCCACTCCGAGCTGACTCCGAGGTCGAAGTCGAATCGACCCGAGGCGGAGAGACGGAACCGTGTCTGGACCTGGCCGGCCCCCTGGATGAAGAGCCGTCGGGAGGTCCCGACCGCCGGCACCGTCACGGTGCTCGTGATGCGGATGGTGCCGGCGGGCGCCATGAGCACCGCACCGGCGCGTACGGCGGCGTTGACCGCGCTCTGGAATGCCGCGGTGTCGTCGGCGGTGCCATCCGCCTTCACCCCGAACCACCGCGCACTCATCCGGTCGTCGCCGTCCATCTGACGCCGCCACACACCTGTCGTGGACGCCGTCGACGCAAGCCGTGTCCCTCCGTCGGCACTGCTCGCCGCAGCCGCCGCGTCCCAGACGAACACCCCCTCGCCACCGTCTCCGATCGCCGCCCTTCCGAGCACCACCACCGGCTCCATGGGTGCGGTGATCGGAAGCGCCGCGAGCGCCGCGAAAGACCCGATCGATGTCAGAGTGGTCGCTGCATGGGCTGCGGCGCCCCCGGTCCCAAGTGCGAGCGCAGAGGCTGCACCGCCGACGACGACTCCCAGTGCGGCCCGCCGAGCAATACCTGGCGACGTCGCCGTCGCTCGATCATCGTTTCTCATTGCAACTCCTTTGTTGTGAGAGTGAGCGACTCGGTCGAGCCGCTCGACGGCGCAGGGAGAACCGGCGCCGGAGTCAGATCAGGACGTCGAGATCGACGCCATCCGCCATCGCGCGGTACCCCTTCGAGTTCGGATGCGTGCCGTCCGCGTCCAGGTCGGGGCGCAGGCTCCCCGGCTCCTGCGGGTCATCGAGCGCAGGAACGAAATCGATCACGCCGTCGTAGACCGATTGCCGGTGGATCCAGGCATTGGCGCGCTCGCGTTCGCGTTCCATCGGCGCGGCCCAGCCGTAGCCGCCGCCTCGAGGGACGATGGTCGCGATCAGCGCGCGCATCCCGCGGACGTGGATGCGCTCCGCAATCCGTTCCCACTCCGCGATCAGGGCGTCGGCCGTTCCGCCGAGGTAGAGATCGTTCGAACCCGCCGCGATGATCACGGCCCGGATCCCGGACAGACTCAGGGCATCGCGTTCCAACCGGGAGACGACGTTGGGCCCGACCTCGCTGTTGCCGAAGCCGGCCACCGTGTTGCCCCCGATCCCCGCGTTCACGATGCCGAGCCGTCGGGGATCAGCCGCGTCGAGCGCCAGTGTCCGCTCCGACAACAGATCGGTCCAGCGAGTGTCCGTGCCGAAGTCCGCCCCGGCGCCGTCCGTGATCGAGTCACCGATCGCGACGATGGACCCGGCGCCCGAGGTGCGCACATCGATCGCATCCACCCACGCCGACCCCGTCGTCCACGGCCGGAAGGCCGCGCCCGCCGACTCGGCCGTGAGATCACCGACCGCACCCATCGTCGTCCAGGAGAAGCGGTTCCCCCACGGATGGGCGGAGACCTCCGTCGGGGCGCTCACGAGGATCGAGATCACGACCTCGCCGCGCGTCGGCACCTCCAGTGCTGCGGGATCGCTCCACACGGCGTCTCCCGGGTGCACGAGCACACCGGCGGCGCCGCGGAAATGCAGCGCGACGGGCTCCCCCGCGATGTCCGGGAGGGTGGATCCGGGGAGTCCGATCGAGACGGCATCGACCCGCAGCGGCGCGTAGGAGTAGGGGTTCGAGATGCGGATGCGGACGGCATCCCCGCCCCAGGCCATCCGCATCGTCTGCCGGATCGTCGCGTCGGGGCCGGCGAAAGTGCCTCCCGCCCCGCTGAGGGACGCTGTCCAGCCGGTGACCCATCGCAGCTCACCTCCGTCATGCATCGACACGAGTCAGCACCTCCCCTCGGAACGAGTACTGCCCTGAGCCGAGAACGAATGCCGTTCCCCCCTCCGCCGCGACCACGTCGCTGACGCCCGGGGCGTGTTCCAGCTCGACGCCATGTTCCACGATCGCGATCGCGGGGAGGACGACCTCGGCGGTCACGTTGGCGGGTACTCGGATGTCGCATTCGAACGCATCGGCCGTCAGCCGCCATTCCACGGTGATGAGGCCCCGCACCGATCTGAACTCGGCTGACGAGCTCGTCACCCCTTCCCCCGGCTGCGGGGCGATCCTCACCCGGGCGAAACCGGGCGCGGCCGGTGCGAGTCCACCCACCACCCGGAACAGCCAGTCGGTCACCGAGCCGAAGGCGTAGTGGTTGAAGGAGTTCATCAGCGGATCCTGGTAGCCGGACTCACTCCACCCGTCCCACCGCTCCCAGATGGTCGTGGCGCCGTGAGCGATCTCGTGACCCCACGACGGATAGTCCTCGTTCAGCATCAGGCGGTAGGCGAGGTCCGAACGCCCGATCGCGCTCAGCGTCGGCAGCAGGTGCGCGATCGACAGGAATCCGGTCGTCAGATGCCCGCGGCTCTCGACGTCGGCGGCCAGTGCTTCGGCGGCGACCGCGCGCTGATCGGGCAGCAGGAGGTCGAAGGCGAGCGCGAGCACGTACGCCGCCTGGCTACCGGCGGGCATCGTGCCGTCGGGCGCGACGAAGGCCGCGCGGAAGGCCGCCGCCGCGCGCACGCTGAGTTCCTCGTACCTGCGGGCGTCGTCGTGCCGGTCGAGAACGCGGGCCGATCTGGCCATGAGCTGCACGGCCAGGTTGAAGTACGCCGTCGCTGTGAGGTCTTTCGGCGTTTCGACCGGAGCGAGCCAGTCGCCGTAGTCCGTGTTGCGGTTCGTTCTCCAGACGAGATCGTTCAGGCGATGCTCCACGTAGGAGACCCAGCGGGCGCCCGCATCGTAGGCACGCGCGATGAGGGTCGCGTCCCCGTAGTACTCGTAGACCGCCCACGGGATGATCAGGACCGACTCGGCGTAGCCGGACGATCCGTCCTCCGTGTACGTGAGCCGCCCGAGCAGGCCCTTCGCGGGTGCGATGTCGGGAACGGCGCCGGAATCCGGCACGGCATCGAGGATGTCGTCCATCCATTTCGAGAAGAAGTTCTGTACGTCGGCGAGCCAGCATGCGGTCGATGCGAAGACCTGGCCGTCCCCGGTCCAGCCGACCCTCTCATCGCGGGCGGGACAGTCCGTCGGCACGTCCATGAAGTTGCTGCGCATGCTCCAGCGCGTGTTCCGCACGATCGTGTTCACCAGCGCGTTGTCGGTCACGAGTGTTCCCGTGTCATCGGTCGCCGATGACACGGCGACCCCGGTCACCGCATCGAGTTCCGGCGGCGTGGGCAGACCGGTGATCTCGACATAGCGGAAACCGTGCGAGGTGAAAGTCGGGGCGAACTCGTCGTCCGCGCCGCTCAGGATGAAGGTGTCGGCCGCGCGCGCTCCCCGGAGGTTCGCGAGGTACACGCCTCCTGCGTCATCCAGGACCTCCGCATGGCGCAGCCGGACGATCGTCCCCGGGGCGCCCCGCGTCCGAAGACGGACGTGCCCTGCGAAGTTCTGCCCGAAGTCATAGACGAAGCTTCCCGCGGTGCTCTCGTGCCGCGACAACGCGGGCAGCTCGGCGATGGGGCGAGGGGCGTCGATGGGCGAGGGCACGAGCTTCCCCGTGGGCCCGCGGTCGATGTCGACGGTCCTCCACCCGTGCCCTGCGCTCCTCGTCCAGTCGCCGAGATCCCTGCGGGCGTCGACGACCTCGCCCTGGATGAGATCCGCGGCCTGGATCGCGCCGAAGGATGCTTCCCAGGACTCATCCGTGACGATGACCTCCGTGTCTCCGCCCTCATAGTCCAGGACGAGCACGGCACGCCAGACGGGCCGCTTGCCCCAGAAATTCCTCCGGTGGAACGGTCCGACCCCACCGGCGTACCAGCCGTCCGCGACGACCGCACCGACGTAGACCGCTTCCTCCTCGTCGAAGAGTCGCGTCAGGTCGTAGGTGTGGAACGCCACGCGCGTGTCGTAGTCCGTCCATCCCGGAGCGAGGGAGCCGGGCGTGATGCGCTCGCCGCCGGCCCAGAGCTCGTAGATCCCGCCGGCTGTGGCGTGCATCCGGGCACGGACCACGCGCCCCCGCGGCGCGATGAGGCGGCGCAGATAGGGGACGGGACGATGATCGTCGTGCTGATGGTCGTCCCGACGCAGGGTGATCCACCGAGCGTCGGTCCACAGACCGCTCTCCGGGGATGTCTCGAAACGCGAATCGCCGGAGGCTGCCTCATCGGACGCGCCGTTGTGCCGCACCTCCACGCTCCATGCGTACGCGCGACCCGGCGCCAGCGCCTGCTCCGGCATCGACGAGTCCTGCGACATCGCGCCCTCGCGCATTCCCGAGTCCCAGACGAGGTCGTCCGACCTGTCGTCGCGGTACACCCGGATCCGGTAGGCGGTCTGCACGATTCCGCGCTCGGGAGAGACGAGCTGCCAGCTGAACACGGGAGCACCCTGAACGGCGAGCGCTTCGGCACGCCCTCCGACCCGCAGCTCCGAGACCTCGACCGTCATCGCACTCCTCCGAACTCGAACTCGTAATGTCCACTTCCGACGACGACCTGCACGGCCTCGTCGGTGTGCTCCGCGGAGAGCACGCCGTCCTCGCCCTCTCGCACCGTCACAGAGGCGGCGGGGATCTCGATCACGGCTTTCACGTTGGCCGGGATATCGACCGCGAGGCGCAGTTCGTCGCCCTGGCGGCTCCACTCGCAGCCGATCCGACCGGGCGGTGCCTCGAAGGCGAAGCGGGAGCCACGAATCGGTCCGGAGACGTACGGAGCGATCCGCAGCTCGGAGAAACCCGGGGCGAGAGAGGTGACGCCGCCAACGACCCTGTACACGCCGTCGAACCCGGAGCTCAGCGCGAAGTGGTTGAACGAGTTCATGGCGGGATCGATCAGGTGCCCGGCCTCATCCCACGCGGTCCAGTGCTCCCCGATCGTCGTCATCCCTCGCACGACCTGATTCGCCAGGGACGGTGCCTCCCGGCGGAGCAGCGTGCTGAGGACGAGATCAGGGCGTCCACTGTCGATGAGCACCGGATAGATCCATCGGATGCCCAGGAAGCCGGTGGTGATGTGACCACGAGCCTCGACGTCTGCCACGAGATCGGCGCGGGCCTGAGCTCGATCCTCCGGACGCAGCAGGTCGAACGCGAGCGCGAGAGCGAGCGCCGTCTGCGTGGCGTCCTTGATGCGCCCGTCGGCGTTCACGAACTCTGCGCGGAATGCCTCCGCCACGGCGTCCGCGAGCGCGGCGTGCGCGTCGGCTTCCTCGGTCAGCCCGATCACGCGCGCGACGTCGGCGGTCACTCGAGCTGCGTACCCCCAGTACGCCGTCGCGGTGAGCCCCTTGTCGGTGGGGACGGTGGCCAGCCAGTCTCCATAGTCGGTGTTGCGACGGTGCCGCCAGACGTGGTCGGGGTTGACCGTGCCGATGTACCGCAGCCAGCGGGTCATCCCCGGGTAGTGACGCTGCAGCACTCCGGGATCGCCGTAGTGGGTGTACAGGTCCCACGGCAAGAAAACACCGGCATCGCCGTAGCCCGCCGCGCCCTCTTCGGCGAAGTCGACCAGGGCGCCGGGCGCGATGTCGGCGAAAGCACCGTTGGGCTTCTGCGCATCGGCGATGTCGTCGAGCCACTTCGTGAGGAAGCCCTCGACGTCGCCGTTGTACATCGCCACGGGGGCGAACATCTGCGCGTCACCGGCCCATCCCAGGCGCTCGTCGCGGTTGGGGCAATCCGTGGGGACCTCGATGAAGTTGCTCAGCATGCCCCACTCCAGGTTGCGCTGAATACGGTCGAGCATCTCGTCGTCGGTACGCAGCTCGAGGGAGATCCCGTCGAGGCTCGACACGGCGACGGCCGTGGCATCCTCGATCGAGAGCTCCTGCAACGCACCGTCCACTTCGACGAATCGGAAGCCGTGGTAGGTGAAGATCGGGTCGAGCAGCTCTTCTCCCCCACCCGCGAGCACGATCTCGTCCGTCGCCGCCGCGCCGCGGAGGTTGTCGAGATAGAGCGCGCCGTCCTCGTCGAGGATCTCCGCGTGACGAAGCCGGACGATGGTGCCGCGCTCCCCGCGCAGTCTCAGTCGCACGCGACCCGCCAGGTTCTGCCCGAAGTCCAGGATCGGCGACCCCGTCGGACTGCGCAGCACCGCGACGGCGGGGACCTCTCGGACGATGCGGGCCACCGGGATGCGCGCGGGGACGAGATCTCCTGCCGGCCCCGCCTCGACCTGCACCGGATCCCACCCGCCGAATGCGGCCGACCAATCTCCCAGGGAGATCCTGTTGTCCTGCCGGTAGCCGTGCAGCAGCTCCGCCATGCGGATCGGACCCGTCGTGCACTCCCAGTCGGAGCCGGTGACCTCGTGCTGCACGGAACCGTCGGCGTACTCGATGATCACCACGGCCCGCAGCAGCGGGTACTCGCCCCAGACTGCTCGCTTGCCGAACGGACCGACATATCCACTGAACCAGCCTTCGCCGAGCATCGCTCCGAGGACGCTCGTGCCCGGTGAGAGAGAGGCAGTGATGTCGTGGCCATGGAAGGGCACGCGGACCCGGTAATCGGTCCACCCCGGCCCGAAATCGCCGGCGGAGATGCGGGTTCCGTTGCACCAGAGGTCGAACAGACCGCCGGCCGTGACATAGGCCCTGGCGCGCACGACACCGTCGCGCACGGTGAAGGCGCCGCGCACGTAGGGTGCCGGGTGGTTGTCGTGCGGTGTCATGACCTGACGATGCCTGCCGACCCATCGTGCACGATCCCACAGCAGCGATGACGGACCCGTCTCGAAGGCGCTCTCCGACTCTGCGGCGGTGCCGTCGCTCAGTCTGACAGCGACCCGCCACGTGAACCTCGACCCCGAAGGCAGAGTGCGTCCCTCGTACGGGATCCCGTGGCTCCGGGCGCTCTCAACCCACCCGGAGTCCCAGAGCTCGGCATCCTCACCCCGAGCTGTGGTGACGACGATCCGGTACGCGAGCTGCGTGACCGCGCGACGGGTGGATTCGATGCGCCAGGAGAGCACCGGCCGGGGGTCCGGGATCGCGAGCGGCTCCGCCCGTCCGCAGACCTGCAGATCGATCAGTGCGGCGCTCATGAGGCCGTTCCCTCCTGCAGCTGAGCTGCCTCCGCGGTCGCCGACAGCGCCGCTCGCCTGTCGGCGAAATCGGATCGTGCGAAGTAGTGTCGCGTCGCGTCTTCTCCCAGGCCACGGATCCCCCCGGCCTGCAGGGCCCCCAACCGGACCCTCGCGCTCTTCACCGCCATCGCCGAGATCGCATCCGCTCCCTCGACCGACTGCGAGATCGCGACGATCCCGTGGTTGCCGAGCAGCACCAGCGAGGGGACCTCGCCCCATTCATCGAGGTGCTCGCGCAGACGGCGTGCGAACAGTCGCCCGAGGGGAAGACCGGGTTCGGCGTACGGCACATGGAGCGAGCGCCCCAGGACCATCAGCTCGTCCGAGTAGACCGGCTCCGCGAAGGCGCTCTCCGAACGGACGCTCGCCAGCAGCGCCAGGACCGGCGTCGGATGAGTGTGCGCGACGAACCGCACCGACGACACCATCCGCACGGCGACGTGCACCATCGTCTCGATCGACGCCCGAACCGTCGATCCCCCGCCGTCCTCCTCCAGCGCACGGGTCAGCTGCTCCTGATCGCCGGACGGGTCATCGATGAGATCGGCGAGTGCCGCCAGGTCGACGGCGGCGAACGACGAGTGGTCGGCGTCTCGCATGGACGCCCCCGACGCCTTCACGACGATCTCGTCGCCGACGAGTTCGCTGGTGTTCCCCTCCGCCAGGATCACCAGATCACGCTCGGGAGCGCCGAGACGTCGGGTGAGATCGAGCAGCTCATCGCTGACGAGGTCGGGGGCGTATCTGGTGCTCACGGAGTTCCTTCGGTCGGGTGTACGGCAGCGGTTCACGGGAGATGGAGGGTCGGGGGGTGCGTGCGGCGCACGAGCGCGCGCATCTCCGGCACCGAGCCGTCGATGGCACCCGCGCTCATCGCCTGGACCAGCACATTGCCGATCGCAGTGGCCTCGGCCGGTCCGGCGAGGACGGGCAGTCCGGAGCGGTCCGCCAGGAGCCGGCAGAGCAGGTCGTTGCGCGCGCCCCCGCCGACGATGTGGATCGCCTCGATCCGGCGGGATGCCAGCCGGGCGGTCGTCCACGCCGCCTCGGCGAAGGCGCTGGCCAGAGACTCCAGCAGGCATCGCGTCACCTCGGCCGGGCCTTGTGGAGAGCGGATCCCGCGGAGGCCACACCACTCGCCGATCAGTGCCTCGACGTCGCCGCCGGCGCTGAAGAGCGGGTCGTCCAGATCCACGGTCGGGAGCCCCTCGGGCACGGCCGAAGCCAGAGCCACGAGTTCCTCCACCGAGAGCTCGGCCCCGGCCCGCCGCCAGCTCCGCTGCGCCTCGCTCAGCAGCCACAGCCCCATCGTGTTGCGGTAGACGAGGTATCCCCCGCCGACCGCAGCCTCATTGGTGATCCCTGCCCGCCGGGCGTCCTCGGAGATGACCGGCGTCGGGCTCTCCACGCCCACCAGGCCCCAGCTGCCGCAGGAGATGAATGCCGCCGACCCCTCGAGCGGAGTCGCGAGCACGGCGGAGGCGGTGTCGTGCGCGGCGACCGCGACCACATCAGGGCGGGTACTGAGCCCTGCGGCGTCCGCAACCCGACTCGTCACGCGTCCCACGACCGTCCCGGCCGACACCACCGGCGGCAGGAGCCGCGCAGAGACGGGGATCGCGGCGAGCGTCGCGGGATCCCACTCGCCGTCGAGGGCGAGCATGCCCGTCGTCGAGGCGATGGTCCGTTCCGCTGCGGGTGCGCCGCCGAGCCAGCCGGAGAACAGGGACGGGATCGGAAGCACCACATCCGCGAGCGCGAGCATCTCCTGATCGGCGGCGAGCTGGTAGACGGTGTTGATGGCCATGAACTGCGTACCGGTCCGTGCGTATTGGTCCGCATGCGGCATCCGGCTGTGCACCGCATCCACCGCACGTTCGTGCCGCGGATCCCGGTAGTGCGCGGGGGCGGAGAGCAGTCTGCCGTTCCGTTGGAGCCCGTAGTCGACGCCCCAGGAATCGACGCCGACGGAGCGGATGTCCGCCACCCGTCCCGCCACGCCCAGTCCATCCAGGATGCCCGCCCACAGCCCGAGCACGTTCCAGCGCAGCACACCGTCCGGCGCGGCCGGCCGATTGGGCATGCGGCAGACCTCGCGCAGCTCGAGGATCTCGGGCCCGACACGGCCGAGCATCACGCGACCGCTCGTCGCGCCGAGGTCGACGGCGACAACGTGCACGGGGGGATCCGTCGAGGACATGGGGCAACCTCGCTGATCAGTACGCCAGGCCGCGGGGCTCGGGGCCGAGACGCGCCGAACGGGGATGCGGGACCTCGAAGCCGTTCGCCTTGTACGCCTGGTAGTCGAAATCCTCGACCTCGTCATAGCCGATCAGGTGGTACTCGTAGAAGCCGTCCCACTCCTCGTAGTCGTCGCCGAGCGAGGACTCCAGGAAGGCATCCGCCATCGCCATCGCGAGGCGAGGACCGGTGTAGAAGGCTCCCATCGCGAGCAGATTGGCGTTGTTCGCGGTCGCGGCCCGTCGCGCCGAAGGAACGGTCTCGGCCACCGCGGCGTGCACATGCGGCACCTTCGATGCCGCGATGTGGATGCCCATACCGCTGCCGCAGAAGGCCAGCGCCTTGTCGTACTCCCGCTCCGCGATGCGGCTGCCCACCAGGAACCCGGCACGGTGGTACATCGGCGCCTCGGACTCCACCGGGGTGAGGTTCTCGACCGTCCACCCTCGCTCCTCGAGATGCGCCTTCACGGCCTCCTTGAGTGCGAATCCGGCGAAGTCGGATCCGACCACCACCTGCTTGTCTGCCGCGCGTTTCATTCCTGCATCTCCTTTTCCCGCTTCGATCTCATCGCCGGCGGAACCGGCGTCTTCCTGCCCGATGGCGGCGCTCACTCCAGGCCGCTTCCTGCGGCGATCCCGCGGACGTACCACTTCTGCATCGCCAGGAAGACGATCAGCGCCGGGAGCATCCCGAGGGTCGCGCCGGCGAGACCCACCGCCGGCGACACGTAGGTGTAGGCCGACGCTCCGGCGATCGGCGCGAGCGCGACGTTGATGACGGCGAGGTCAGGATCGGTCGCGACCACCTGCGGCCAGATGTACATGTTCCAGGCCGTGAGGAACGTCAGCGAGCAGTACGTCGCGATGATCGGCTTGGCCAGCGGGAGGGTGACCCACCAGAACACGCGGGGCCAGCTGGCTCCGTCGATCCGGGCGGCCTCGACGATCCCCGCCGGCAGTGAGGCGAAGAACTGCCGGAAGAGGATGACGGCGAAGGCGATCTGTCCGGCGATGGGGACGATGATGCCGGCGTAGCTCTCCAGCATCCCCAGTTGATATGTCACCACGAACGTCGGGATGAGCGTCAGGTTGCCCGGGATGAACATCGGCACGATGAGGATCGCCAGGATCGTCCCCGACCAGCGGAAGGGGATCAGCGCGAGCGCGAAGGCGACGGGGAGCGCGAGCAGCAGCTGCAGCAGGACGATCCCGATCGCAACGATGAACGAGTTCAGGATCGTCCGCGGGCTGAGGTACGCGAACGCTTGGATGTAGTTCTCCCAGTTCAGCCCGGCCGGGACGAACGTCGGGGGCAACGCGGATACCTCGGCCGGCGTCATGAAGGAGCGGGAGATCATGAACAGCAGCGGTGCCGCCATCACCAGCCCGCAGACGAGCATCAGGGTCAGTCGCGCGGCGACCGCCGACTTCTTGGTCTTCATCGGGCGGACCTCGTTCCCTTCATGACGGCGCGACCGATGAGGAACACGACGACGATGAGCACGAGCTGGAACATCGCCAGCGCGCTCGCATAGCCGATGTCCCTCCGCTCGAAGGCGATCTTGTACGAATAGAGGGCGAGCGAGGTCGTCTCCCCCAGCGGTCCGCCATCCGTCATCAGCAAGGCGTACTCGAGCGTGCCGCTGAGGAAGGTGAGGAGCATGAGGATGGCGACGACCATCGTCGTGGGCGTCACACTGGGCCAGGTGATGCTCCACAGCTTCCGCCACCGTCCGGCGCCGTCGAGGGCTGCCGCATCGAAGAGGTCTTCCGGGATCTTCTGGATCGCCGCGATGTAGAGGATGGTCACGATGGGCAGGGAGCTCCAGATCAGCACGACCACGAGCGCGGGGCGGGCGAGCATGGGATCGCTCAGCCAGTTCGGTCCCTCGATCCCCACCGTGGCGAGGAGTTGATTGATCAGTCCGGATCGCTGGTTGTAGATCGAGGACCACAGCACCGCGGCCACGGCGCTCGAGGCGACCATGGGGGCGAAGTACAGGGTGCGGATGACGCCCGCTGCAGGCACCTGCGCGCTGGCGATCACTCCCAGCACGAAGCCCCCGAGCACCGTGGGGATGACCCCCATCACGACGAAGAGCACCGACACGAGAGCGGAGTGCCACATGTAGGGATCCCCGAAGAGCCTGGTCACGTTCTTCATGCCCACGAAGGTCGGGGCGGAGAAGAGGTTCCAGTCGAAGAAGCTCAACGCGAGTCCGCCGATCGCGGGGACGATCACGAAGAGGACGAAGGCGAAGAGTCCGGGGGCGATGAACAGGGTGGCGGCGAGGGCGTCCCCCCGTCGCCCCCTGGCGCGGCGCGCCGGGGACGAGGGGGTTCGAGCAGCCTGCAGGGTGTGGGTCACGATCTCCGTCTCCGGGTCGGCGGGGGTCTGTCTCGGCGTCGATTCACGGATCGGACGGTCGCGCACGACCGTCCGATCCGCTGGCCGATCAGCCCGCTTCGGCGAGAGCGGCACGAACCTCGTCCGCGGCTTTCCCGAACGCCTCTTCGACGCTGACTCCGTTGAGCACCACCTCTTGGACCGCGCGCTTGGTGGCGTCGGTCATCACGCTTCCTGCGCTGCCAGGGAGCGCGACCAGCAGGGTCGCATCCTTGGCGGTCTGAGCGAAGACGCTCATGTTCGCGGGAACGTCGACGTCCTGCCAGCTTCCGGTCTCGAGACCGTCGACGGTGGGCGGGATGATGCCACCGGCATCCGGCTGCTGCGCCAGTGCCATCCCTCCGTCTGTGCTGTAGAACCACTCCATGAACGCCCACGCTGCATCCTGATTCGCGCTCGTGCTCGAGACCGAGAGGCCGTACGAGCCTCCGCCCGACGGGTGCGTGCCGTCGATGGACGGAACCTCCGTGACGTCCCAGTCGACGTCCTTGAGCGTCTCGCGGAAGCCCGCGATGTTGGCCCGGGAGGTGATACCCATCGCCACCTTCCCCGAGGAGAAGTCGTAGGCCGGATCACCGCCGGTGGACGTGTAGCCGCCGGAGCCCGTGCCGTAGAAGGCGATCATCGACTTCCACGCCTCGATGGCCTCCGGTGAGTCGATGTCGACGTCGTTCGTCTCCGGGTCGTAGACCTTCGCACCGTGGGCGACGAGGACGGGGCCCCATTCGACGATCCCCGAGCCGTCCGCGCCCGGAGGCACGGTGCCGAAGATGCTCCCGCCCGACTTGGTCTGGATCTCGGTGGCGACCCGGAGGAAGTCGTCCCACGTCCAGGTCTCGTCAGGGAGCTCATCCACCCCGGCTTCCTCGAAGAGCGTCTTGTTGTAGACGAGCGCCGTGGAGTCGGCACTGACCGGTAGCCCCGTGATCTGGTCCGGGGTCTCCATCGGACGGTACTGGCCGAGGAACTGCGGGAGGAAGAAGTCCTCCTCGAGCCCCTCGCCGTCGTTGAGCCGATCCGCGATGTCGAGCGAGACACCGTTGGTCGCGAACTCGTTCGCGGCGAAGTCCACGTTGAAGAAGATGTCGGGGAGCTTCTTGCTGATGAGCTGGGTGGCGAGAATCTGCGAGTACTTGCTGAAGTCCTCGCTGACCCCGATCACCTTCACCTTCCGGTCGGGGAACTCCTTCGTGTAGGCCTCCGCGTACTGCTCGAACTGACCGAGCAGCGGCGAGAAGGTGCCGATCGTGATCTCGCTGCCGTCGACCTCGCCCGCACCGCCACCCGGGGTCGCGGCGCTGCAGCCGGCGAGTGCGAAGATCCCCACAGTGACGGTTACAGCCGTGAGCCGTCGTGCCGTGATGCCAAACGTCATTGTTCTGGTCCTTGTCTCTTGGACGACATCGGTCCGCAATTTGACCGGTCCATTTTGTCGTTGCAGTGACTATCTCCTGCCGAGCGTGGGCGTGTCAAGAGTCAGGACTATCCGGTTTTGCAACCGTGCGTGCAGCTCCGTCGCCACGCATCCCGCGCCTGACACGTTGACGATGGTCCGGCACTGCCGTACTCTGACGTGAACACATTGAACCGGTCCACATTCAGCGCACGTGTCCGTGCCCTCTCGTAGCCCGGCGCACGCCACTCGACCTGGCCTCGGCCGGACAGGATCTCGATGCAGTCAGAGCAGGCTCGACCACCGCGCGAACGTCGGGGTGTGACGGTTCGCGATGTGGCGCGACTGGCCGGGGTGTCGCATGGCACCGTGAGCAACGTGCTCAATCGTCCCGATCGGGTGGCTGTCGATACCCGCGAACGAGTCGAGGAGGCGATGCGCCTGCTCGCCTTCGTGCCGAACGGCGCGGCACGAGACCTCGCCGTGGGCAGGTCGCGATCGATCGGCCTGGTGCTGCTCGATCTGGAGAACCCCTTCTTCCTCGAGGTGGCGCGCGGGGTGGAGGACACCGCCAGCGAAGCCGGCTACGTCGTGATGCTGTTCAACTCCGCCAACTCCATGGAACGGGAGACCCGCGCTCTGGGCGCTCTCGAGGCTCACCGTGTGAGCGGGGTGCTGATGAGCCCCGTCGCTCGAGTGTCCGACAACCTGAGCCGACTTCGCGACCAGGGCACGCACATCGTGTTCCTGGATCGCCGCGCTCCCCGCACACAGTCGTGCTCCGTCGCCGTCGACGACCACCATGGCGCCGCCGAGGCGATGAGGCACCTCCTCGCCGGCGGCCACACGCGCGTGGCGTTCGCGTGCGGCGCCAGCCACGTCCGCCAGCATCAGTCGCGTCTGAGCGGCATACGCTCGGCCGCATCCGCGGCCGGCCTGGACCCTGGCGAGATCGCCGTCTACCGCGAGGAGATCTCGGTTGCCGGCGGTGAGCGTGCTGCCGAACGCATCCTCGCCGCCGGCGACCTCCCGACTGCCGTGGTCTGCGCGAACGACCAGCTGGCCCTCGGAGTGGAGCGGACGATGATGGCGCACGGACTGCGCGTCCCCGAGGACATCGCGATCGTGGGATACGACAACGTCGACCTCGCCTCGCACGCGAACGTTCCGATCACCAGCGTGAGCCAACCGATGTACGAGATGGGAAAAGCCGCCACGCGACTGCTCATCGATGAGATGGAGAACGAGGAGCACGTGCACGAGCAGGTGCTCTACACGCCCACGCTGATCACCCGCGCGAGCTCCTGACCGCCGAGTCGGACGCGCTTCGACGGGAGACCTGACGGTCACCCGGGGCCATCGCTCGCCGCCGCGAGCAACGGCACCACGACGTCGCTGACCGGTGTCGCGATGCCGTAGGTCCGACCGAGGCGGCGGACGACGCCGTTGCGGATGTCCCACTCGAGCGGTCGACCGGCTTCCCGATCGGTGAGGATCGACGTTCCCATATCGGCGGGGAAGCTCTGGAAGGTCTGGAGGATCTCGGCCGTCACTTCGTCACCCAACACGGCGCCGTCGGCACGGGCCACCGCCAGGCACTCCCCCAAGTACGACTCGGCCAGTTCAGCGATGTCGTCGCGGGCGAACATGCCCGCTCGCCGCCCCGCGAGGACCATGAGTCCGGCGACGGCGTTCTGCAGGAGTTTGCGCCAGGCGACAGTGGCGAAGTCGGTGGTCAGCTCGACCGCACAACGGCTTCCACGAAGGGCTTCGCGCACCCGGTGGGCGCCGGGAACATCGGGCAGGCTCAGGCGCGCATCACTCCTCAGCCACACCGAGCCATCCGCCTGAGCCTGCGCGGGGAACCACACCACCGCGGGTACCACCGGGCTCCCGGGGGTGTGCGGGGCGACGGCCGCCGTCTGCTCGATGCCGTTCTGTAGAACACAGACCACGGTGTCCGGGCGACACAGAGCCGACAGCCACGGCGCCGCCGCGTCGACCTGCGTCGCCTTCACGGCCAGGAAGACGACATCGACGGTCGTCACGACGTGCGCAGGGTCGGTCAGCACGGGGCCCGGGACGATCACCGTATCGTCGCTGCGCCGCAGCTCCAGCTGGTCTCGCGCGGTCCGGCCGCAGAGAATCGGCGTGCGTCCCGCCTCGTGAAGTGCGGCCGCGACGGTGGTCCCGATCGCCCCCGGCCCCACGACGGCAACCGTCTTCACCCCGGGTGTCGCCGCCCGTTCCCGATCGCTGAGCTGTTCCACGAAAATCACGCTACTGCACCCCGGTGACGTGGCGGAGCGCGCTCACGACGGGTCGGGTGAACGCCTCAGCCGCGGGGTGCTGCGGTGGACGCGCGGACGATGAGCTCGGAGGAGAGGGGTGGGATGTCTCCGAGTTCCGTGCCCGAGATCGTCTTCAGCAGAAGGTCGACCGCCAGGGCACCGCATCGCTCGATGGGCATGCGCACGGTGGTCAGTCCGGGGGTGACGGCACCTGCCAGATCGATGTCGTCGATCCCGACGATGCTGATGTCCGACGGGCAGTGCCTTCCCAGCTCGGACATCCCCGCCTCGATACCGAGCGCGACGAGGTCGTTATAGGCGATGACCGCCGTGGCGCCGCTGGCGGCGGCGAGAGCCGCAGCGGCCCGGCCACCCTGGATGGAGGCTGCTTGATGACTGAGACGTGTGAGGCGGGTGCCGTGGCGCTCACAGGCCGCAGCGATGGTCTCGAATCGGCGGGCGTCGGCCCAGGAACCGCGTGGGCCCGAGGCATACGCGATGTGATCGTGCCCGAGCGCGACGAGGTGTTCGATCGCCTGGGCGGGTCCGTGCTCGGTGTCCATGAGCACGCACGCAATGCCGTCGATCTGGCGGTTCACGACGACGACGGGCACATCGCGGACCAGGTCGAGCACGTCGGCGTCGGGCAGTCGCGGAGAGCACAGCAGCATCCCGTCGAGCTTGCGGGCCTGCTCGATCTGCTCATGCTCGCGCCGACGGTCTTCGTCGGCGTCGAAGAGCACGATGCGGTGGCGACCGTGCCATGCCTGCCCCTGGATGGCTTTGAGCAGCATGCCGTAGACCGGGTTGGCGACATCGGGGACGACGACGCCGAACGTGCGGGTGGCGGTTCCCGCCTGAGTGGTGGCATACCCCAGCTCGGCTGCGGCTTCGAGCACACGCTCGCGGGTGGTCGGCGCGAGCCGGTCGGGCTCACCGAATGCGCGGGATGCGGTGGCGATGGAGACGCCGGCGCGCCGTGCCACGTCCGTCAATGTCGCTGCCACATCGCCTCCCCCGTTTCTCCGCAATCCTAGATCATCACTCCCGACCATGTAATGACTTGACAAGTTTGTACAAACCATTCACACTGCTTTACATGACGATCAACGCCGATCTGCGGATCCTGAGCCGGGCCGAATCCACGGCCGCCGTTCCGCTGGTCTCCCCCGCGGGTGCGGGCATCCTTCACCTCGGTCTCGGCAGCTTCCACCGGGCACACCAGGCCGTCTACACCGCCGCCGCGCTCCAGGCCTCAGGCGGCGAGTGGGGCATCATCGGGGTCGCCTCGCGGTCGCGCTCGATCGTCGACGCCCTGCACGCCCAGGACTTCCTCTACTCCGTCGCCACCATCGCGCCCGGCAGCACCTCGCTCATGATCCCTGGGGTGCACACCGACGCGTTCGTCGGCGCCGAGCAGCCCGAGCGCGTCGTCGCGCAGATCGCCGACCCCGGCATCCGCATCGTGACCCTCACGGTCACCGAGAACGGCTACAGCTACTCCCCCGCGACGCAGCACCTCGACCTCGACGACGAGACCGTGCGAGCCGACCTTCGAGGCGGCGCACCCCGCTCGATGATCGGACAGCTCGCCCGCGGCCTCCAGGCTCGCGCCTCCGCCGGCGGAGCCCCGATCACGATCCTCAGCTGCGACAACCTGTCGGCCAACGGCGCCCACACCGAGAAGCTCGTCCGCGAGTTCCTGCATGAGCTGCCCGGCTCCGAGGGTGTGGACGCCCTGGCTTTCCTCGGCCGTGCGGTGTCGTTCCCCTCGAGCATGGTCGACCGGATCGTGCCCGCGACCACCACCGAGATGCGCACCCGCGTCAGCGCGCTGCTCGGTGCCCGCGACGACATCCCCGTGCCGGCCGAGCCCTTCACCATGTGGGCGATCGAGGACCGCTTCGCCGGTGGACGCCCGGCCTGGGAGGCAGGCGGCGCGGTGTTCACGGACGAGGTCGGACGCTACGAGCAGATGAAGGTGCGACTCCTCAACGGCACGCACTCGCTCATCGCCTACCTCGGCGCTCTCAGCGGTGTCGGCACGATCCCCGAGGCCATCGGGCTCGACGGCATCGAGAGCGCCGCCCGCGCGGTGCTGCGCGACGAGTACGAGCCGTCGATCGAGGTCCCGTCCGGCGTCGATATCCGCGCCTACGAGAGCGAACTCTTCGAACGGTGGGCCAACAGCGCCCTGGGTCACCGCACGAGCCAGGTCGGCACCGACGGCTCGGTCAAACTGCGCCAGCGCATCCCCGAGCCCGCACTTCTCGTCCTGCGTGATGGCGGGATGCCGCACCTGATCGCCCTGACCGTCGCCGGCTACCTGTCGTGCATCGCCCCGCTGCCCGGATTCGACCCCGGTCTGCACGCTGCGGCGATGACCGACGGCGCCCGCGAGCGCCTCGCCGGATTCGCGGCGACCGCCCGCAACGGCCGCGAGCTCGCGCAGCGCGTGATCGGCGAGCTGCACCTCTTCGGTGATGAACTCGGATCACAGGATGCGTTCATCGCGCGCGTCGGCGAGCTCGTCGACATCATCCAGCGCCGCGGCGTCGATGCCGCGATCGGCGACGCCGTCTCGTCATCCCGGACCACCACATCATCACGCACCAGCGCAGAGGAGTTGCAGCCATGAAGGCTCTCGCCATCCACGGCAAGGAAGACATCCGCTGGGAAGACCGTGAGGCGCCCACCCCCGGCGACGGAGAGGTCCGCCTGCGCGTCAACTACGTGGGCATCTGCGGATCCGACCTGCACTACTACTTCCACGGCGCCAACGGCGAGTACACGATCCGTGAGCCCCTGACCCCCGGTCATGAGCTCTCCGGTGTCGTCGACCTCGACCCGTCGGGCCGTCTGACGCCCGGCACTCCCGTCACGGTGCACCCCGCGCGCTACGGAGCCGAGGTCCCCGGCCTCGAGGACCACCCGCACCTGCGCCCGGGTGGCGACTACTTCGGCAGCGCCGCGGCGGATCCGCACCGTCAGGGCGGGGCATCCGAGCTGCTGATCGTCGAAGACCACATGGTCCGCGTGCTCCCGGCATCCCTTCCGCTCGAGCGCGCCGCCCTGGCCGAACCGCTGGCCGTCGCGATCCATGCCGTGAGCCTTGCCGGAGACATCGCCGGCAAGCGCGCCCTCGTGATCGGCGCCGGACCCATCGGCCTGCTCGTCGTCGCCGCCGCGATCAAGGCCGGCGCCGCGGTCGTGGGCGCCAGCGATGTGCGCGAAGAGCCCCTCGACCGGGCGAAGTCCCTCGGCGCGACCGAGGTCTCGCTCGTCGGCCGCGACACGATCGAGAACGAGTCGTACGACGTGGTCTTCGAGTGCTCCGGGGTCGGAGTCGCGCTCACCCAGGCAGTGCGCGCAGCCCGCCGCACCGCGACGATCGTCCAGGTCGGGATGCTCCCGAACGCCGACATCGGAGTGAACCTCGCCCCGATGCTCGCCAAGGAGCTGACCATCCGCGGCGCCTTCCGCTTCTCCACCGAGATCGATGATGCCGTCGCGCTGCTGGCCGAGTCCGACGCCCTCGATTCCGTCATCTCCCACGTGCTCCCGGCATCCGATGCCGTCCAGGCGTTCGAGCTCGCCCGCGACTCGTCCGCCTCGGCCAAGGTCCTCCTGGCCCTCTAACGACTCACCCCCACCCGGCGGCTCGCCGCACCGATACACCCACCCTGTTCCTGGTCCGAAGGAGTACCTCCCATGTCCGAACCGCAGACGACGGCCGCGGCCGCCGATCCCGCCGCGAAGAGGTCTGTACGCGACCTCGTGCGCGCCGCCATCTCCGGATGGCTCGGCACCGCCCTCGAGTTCATGGACTACCAGCTGTACTCGCTGGCAGCCGCACTCGTCTTCGCCGATCTGTTCTTCTCCTCCGAGAACCCGGCGGTCGCCGTCGTCGCCGCGATGGCCACGTACGGCGTCGGCTACGTCGCCCGCCCGGTCGGCGCGTTCTTCTTCGCACGCCTCGGGGACAAGACCGGCCGCACGAAGGTGCTGTTCTACACGATCCTCCTGATGGGTCTCGCCACCACCCTCATCGGCTTCCTGCCGACGTACTCGCAGGTGGGCGTGCTCGCACCGATCCTCCTCGTGCTGCTCCGCATCGCGCAGGGCTTCGGTGCCGGAGCCGAGATCTCGGGTGCCGGTGTCATGCTCGCCGAGTACGCACCGGCCAAGCGCCGCGGCATCATCGCCTCGCTCGTCGCCCTCGGCACGAACTGCGGCACGCTGCTCGCCTCGGGCATCTGGGCCATCCTCCTCGTCGCCTACAGCGAGGACGAGGTCATCGCCTGGGCCTGGCGCATCCCGTTCATCGCGAGCGCGGTCATCATGCTCTTCGCGATCTGGGTGCGCTTCAACCTCAAGGAGACCCCGGTCTTCGAGGAGCGCGATGACGTCGTCGACGGCAAGGCCCTCTCCCGCGACGAGGCGATCCAGCTCGCCACCGAGACCAACGACATCCGCACCCTCGAGGCGATGCAGCGCAAGCCCTGGAAGGCGTTCTCGATCGCTCTCCTGCTGCGCTTCGGCCAGGCCGGCAACTCCGGCATGATCCAGACGTACCTGCTCAGCTACATCACCGTCGTGCTGCTGCTCGACCGCTCGATCGGCGTCAACGCGGTGATCGTCTCGTCGCTCGTCGCCTTCATCACCGTGCCGCTCTCGGGCTGGCTCGGTGACCGCTTCGGCCGCAAGCGCATGTACATGGTCTGGTCGATCATCGCGCTGATCATCATCGTCCCGACGATGCTCATGATCAGCAGCAAGGACACCGCACAGGTCTTCGTCGGATACGTCGTGCTGCACAACCTCGCGGTGATGAGCTTCGCGTCACTCGAGAACCTCACGCTCCCGGAGCTCTTCGGATCGCGCAACCGCTACACGTTCACGGCCATGGCGCGCGAGATCGCCGCCATCGTCGCGACCGGCGCGGGCCCCGTCATCGCCGCGGCGTGGGTGTCGGCCGTCACCGGCTCGTTCATCCCGATCATCATCATGCTGTTCATCTTCACGCTGAGCGCGCTCATCGCCTCGATCTGGATGCCCGAGGTCGCCGGTCGCGACCTCACGGATCCGCGCGACGCGATCTGACCTCACGGCTGATCACGACCAGGGGTGCGGGCGCCCGAACGCCCGCACCCCGCACCTCGACCCGCACCTCGCACCGCACCACCAGGAGAACGACATGACCATCGAGATCGTCGACGTCAACATCACCAGCCCCGGACGCAACTTCGTCACGCTCAAGATCACGACCTCCGACGGCATCACCGGGCTCGGCGACGCGACCCTCAATGGGCGCGAGCTCGCCGTCGCCTCCTACCTCTCCGACCACGTCGCGTCGATGCTCGTCGGCCGCGATGAGGACAGGATCGAAGACACCTGGCAGTACCTCTACCGCGGCCCGTACTGGCGCCGCGGACCCGTGACCATGGCGGCGATCGCCGCCGTCGACATGGCGCTCTGGGACATCAAGGCCAAGAAGGCCGGGATGCCGCTCTACCAGCTGCTCGGCGGTGCCAGCCGCGAGGGCGTCCGTGTCTACGCGCACGCCTCCGGCACCGACTACGCCGCCCTCAAGAACGCGATCACCGGCTACGAGGAGCTCGGCTACACCGCCGTGCGCGTGCAGACCGGCGTGCCCGGCCTCGGCCAGATCTACGGTGTCTCATCGACCGGACCGGGCGTGCGCTACGACTACGAGCCCGCCAAGCGCTCGGGTGACCGCCCGAGCGAGGAGACGTGGGACACGCGCAACTACCTCAACCACATGCCCGGGATCTTCTCGCAGATCCGCGAGGACTTCGGCACCGACCTGCGTATCCTGCACGACGGGCACCACCGGATGTCGCCGATCGAGGCCGCGCGCTTCGCGAAGGACATCGAGCCCTACGACCTCTTCTGGCTCGAGGACTGCACCCCGGGTGAGGACCAGACGGCGCTGCGCCTCGTGCGTCAGCACTCGACCACTCCACTCGCGATCGGCGAGGTCTTCAACTCGGTCTTCGACTACCAGACGCTCATCACCGAGCGCCTGATCGACTACGTGCGCTCGGCGGTCACCCACACCGGTGGCATCACGGCCATGAAGAAGCTGCTCGACTTCGCCGCGATCTACGGCATCAAGTCCGGCATCCACGGCCCCACCGACATCTCCCCCGTCGGCATGGCCGCGGCCCTGCACCTCGACCTCGCGATCCACAACTTCGGCATCCAGGAGTACATGCCCCACAACGAGCAGACGCTCGAGGTGTTCCAGACCTCCTTCACCTTCGACAAGGGCTTCCTGCACCCCGGCGACAAGCCCGGACTCGGTGTCGACCTCGACGAGGATGCCGCAGCCGGTCACGAGTACACCAAGGCGTACCTGCCGGTGAACCGTCTGCTCGACGGGACCGTCCATGACTGGTGAGGCCATGACCGGTGAGGTGCGACGGGTCGCGCTGCCGCCGCGAACCGTCGACTCGCGACTGATCGTCGTGGCTCGGGCGAAGCGTGCCGTGGACTACGACGCCGTGCTCGACGTGCTCGTCGACGCCGGCATCCGCAGTGTGGAGCTGACCCTGACCACACCGGGCACGTTCGAGCACTTCCCGCAGCTGCTCGCGCGGTTCGGGGAGGCGATCGACCTCGGCATCGGCACCGTGACGAACTCCGTCGACCTCGCACGGGCGATCGACGTGGGCGCGACGTACCTCGTGACCCCGATCACCTCGAGCGACTTCGTCACCCAGGCGACGGACGCCGGTGTGCCGATCGTGCCCGGAGGACTCACCCCGACCGAGCTGTTCGCATCGTGGTCGGCCGGGGCCTCGGCCGTGAAGATCTTCCCCGCGGGGCAGGTCGGTCCCGGCTACCTCAAGGACCTGCGCGGCCCCTTCCCCGATCTGGTCGCGGTCCCCTCGGGCGGCGTCGACCTCGCGGGCGCTTCGGCGTGGCTGCAGGCCGGCGCGGCGGCCGTCAGCGTGGGCGGTCCACTGCTCGGCGACGCCTTCTCGGGCGGCGATCTGAGCGCGCTGCGTGATCGGGCGACGGCGTTCGTCGAGGTCTGCGCACGCCCCTAGGCACTACGCAGACGCGGCGCCGGGTCTGAACGTCACCGCATATCGGAACGTCGCCGGCAGCATCGCCTGCGCCGGGAGCACCCCCGGCCCGCACGACCCCGACCCCAGGCCGCCCTGTCCCGCGTCGAGATTCAGCCACACCCGGTCGGAAGGCTGCAGATCGTACGGATGCTGGGCGGCATCCAGATCTTCGGAGCGCCACCGCCTCACGGTGAAGTCCACGTGCGGATGCGCGTCGATGCGCAGCAGGCGCTCTCCGTCGCTCAAGCACAGCCAGCGTGCATCGATGCGGTTGCCGTTCTCCTGCGGCATCATGTACGGCGTCTGCATCTCGTCGATGCTGCGCTGCCAGCGACCGATCCGAGCCGCCTGCCTGCTGTCGGAATAGGCCTCGCCGGGCCCCGGTCCGTACCACTCGACATCGGCGAAGCCTGCGGGAAGAGCGAGACGAAGGCCGAATCTCGGCAGCGGAATGTCCCAGTTGCCGAGGGGCTCGGCTTCGACCGCCAGAGAGACGGCTCCTTCCGCCGCCGTCCAGCGCATCGTCGTGGCGTAGCCGAGATCACTGCCGTCGAAGCCGAGGCGTCCGCGCACAGCGATCCCCTCTTCGGAGACCTCCACGGCGTGAACGACGTGTCGCGGGTGATCGAGCCCGATCTGTCGCCAGCGGGACTCGCGCGGCTCCCAGGAGAAATCCCGGTCGTTGTCGATGACCGCGCGCCAGGTGTCGAACGCCGGCGCCTCGATCTCGATGCCGGCGAGTGAGATCAGGTCACCGCTGCGACGGTCGAACAGCGCCTCACCGAGAGCGATACGATCCCCCACGTTTCGAGGGGACTCGCTCGACTCGACGGGTGCACCCGCTGCAGGGACCAGTACGGACTGACCCCACGCCACCTCGTGACCCGCATCGGCCCAGTCGGTGCTCGCGGCCAGGACGGCACGCACCGTCAACACCAGTTCCGCGGTGCCGTCAGACCGAGCGGGAACGTCGAACGCGGGCACATCGAGAGCACCGGACTCGCCCGCAGCGACGTGCCCCACGGCGAGGTCACCGCCGTCGACACGCACACCGTCACGGTGCAGTTCCCACGAGAAGCGGAGGTGCGACAGGTCGCGGTGGTCGTACTTGTTGTGCACGACCGTCTTCCCGCGCACGAACGAGAACGCGACCGGCTGGAACACCTTCTTCAACTCGTGCAGGGCCGGGCTGGGGGTGCCGTCGGGGAAGACGATGCCGTCGGCGATGAAGTTGCCGTCGTGACGCTCCTCACCGAAGTCGCCGCCGTAGGCGAAGTACTCCTCACCATCCGCTCGGTGCGCACGCAGGCCGTGATCGAACCACTCCCAGGTGAAACCGCCTGCCAGCCGGGGATACTGCTCGAAGATCTCCTGGTATTCGAAGAGACCGCCGGGTCCGTTGCCCATCGAGTGCACGTACTCGCACAGGAGGAACGGCATGTTCCGGCGACGGGCATCCAGGTCCGCGTCGGGGAACGGCGCCTCTTGGCGCTGTCCGAGCAGGTTGAGCTCACGGTGCGTCGAATACATGCGGCTGTACACGTCGACGTACTCGCACGACCAGTCGCGTTCGTAGTGCAGAAGCCGTGACGGATCGCGCAGCTTGGCCCATCGGGCCATCGCCCCGAGGTTCTGCCCCGTGCCGCACTCGTTACCGAGCGACCACATGATGACGCTCGGGCTGTTCTTGTCGCGTTCGACGAGCCGCTGCATCCGATCGACCAGCGTCGCCTCCCAGCGCGGGTCCTCGGCGGGGTTGCCCGGCAGCTTGTGGAACCAGTCGACCGGGAAGAAGCCGTGGGTCTCGAGGTCGCATTCGTCCATGACCCACAGTCCGAGCTCATCGCAGAGCTCCAGGAACCGCGCCTGCGGAGGGTAGTGGCTGGTGCGCACGGCGTTCACGTTGAACTGCTTCATCATGACGATGTCCGCGCGCATGCGCTCCTCGGAGATGACGCGGCCGGTGTCGGGATCGTAGTCGTGCCGGTTCGTGCCGCGCAGCAGGATCGGCACCCCGTTGACGCGCAGCTCTCCATCTGCGACCTCCACGCGACGGAAACCGATACGCAACGCGATCGCCTCCCCCTCGGACACGAGTTCGCCCGCATACAGCCGCGGCAGCTCCGCCGACCAGGGGTCGACCGGGATCCGAGCGACCTCTCCGGCCGCGATGTCGATGCCGAGCTCCGGCACTCGCACGCGCGCCGGAGCGCCGCCCGCCACGACGGCGTCCACGCGGAGCTGTCCCTCGCCCGTCGCCGCCTCGTAGTCGGCGTGCACGAAGTGATCCTCGATCGCGCCCACCGGGCGTCCGAGCAGGGTGACGCTGCGGAAGATCCCGGACAGCCACCACATGTCCTGATCCTCGAGGTAGCTGCCGCTGGACCACTGGTGCACCCGGACGGCGAGGACGTTCTCCGCGCCGCGTCGGAGGAGCGCCGTCACGTCGAACTCGTTACGCAGGCGGCTGCCGGCGGCGATGCCGACCTGTTCGCCGTTGAGCCAGATCGTTCCCAGCGAGTCGATGCCGTCGAAGCGCAACAGCACCCGCTCCACGTCCCAGTCCGCAGGAACGGTGAAGGTGCGGCGATAGTCGCCGGTGGGGTTCTCGCGCGGCACGTACGGCGGGTCGACCGGGAACGGATAGACGCGGTTCGTATAGATCGGGGAGCCGAAGCCGTTCAACTGCCAATGTGCCGGAACGGCCAGCGTGCTCCATCCCTCAGCCGATGTCTGCGCGTCGAGGGCATCGCCGAGGAAGTCGACCGGCGCGTCGCCGCCGGGCGAGAACCGGAAGTCCCAGACGCCGTCGAGGCTCAGCTCCGGGGCATCAGACCGGGCGTGCGCCCGCGGCGGCAGCACGTTCCGAGACGGGGACAGTTCTTCCCAGTACTCGAGCGGTCGGTCCATCGACACGAGGGCATGGGTGATCCCGCGCTCGCGGTCTTCTGCGGCCAGATCACAGGCGATCCGGTCATTCATCGCGCTGAGGTTGTTCACTCTTTGACTCCTCCGGTCGTGAGGCCCGATGTCCAGTACTTCTGCAGGTAGAGGAACACGATCACGAGCGGCACGATCGACACGAGCGAGCCCGTGATGACGGTCGAGAACTGTGCGGATGCTCCGCCGCCCGCCTCGCTGGCCGCTTGCAGTTGCGCGAGACCCAGAGTGAGCGGGAAGAGGTCCGGGTCGGTGAGCATGATCAGCGGGAGGAAGTAGTTGTTCCAGGTGTGCACGATCGCGAACAGCAGCACTGTCACGATGCCGGGCGTCATGATCCGCAGTGCGACCTGCCAGAAGATCCGGAACTCGCTCGCACCGTCCAGCCGGCCCGCCTCCAGAAGGGTGTCGGGGATCGCTTCCTCCGCGTAGACACGCATGAGGTACACGCCGAACGGGCTCACCAGCGAGGGCAGGATGATGGCCCAGATCGTGTTCGTCAGCCCTGCTCCGGCGAAGAGCAGGTAGGTCGGGATGGCGAGCGCGGTGGTCGGGATCATGATCGCGCCGAGCACGACGGCGAACAGGAACTTCTTGCCAGGGAAGTCGTACTTCGCGAACGCATATCCGGCGGCGGCCGACAGCAGAGCCGATCCGACACCGGCCACGAGCGCATAGAGCACCGTGTTGCCGATCCACTGGACGAAGACGCCGTCGCGGGTCGTGAACAGGGTGGTGAGGTTGTCGATGAAGTGGTTCTCGCCCGCGAACCACAGGCCGAAGCTGGAGAACAGCGACGAGTTGTCCTTCGTCGAGGCGACGATGAGCCAGAACAGCGGAAGCAGGAAGTAGCCGGCCGACACCCAGAGGACGATGGTGAGGATGCTGCTGCGCTTCTCCCCCGGGACGCGGGACTTCGGGCGGCGGCGGGGTGCGGAACTCGTGACGACGGCACGAGTGGCGTGCGTCTCGACGGTGGCGGTCATGCGCGCGCTCCCTTCTCCCGACGCGCAGCCGAGAGCTGGAACACGTACGAGACGATCATGATGATGAAACCGAGCAGGAACGCGATCGCTGCCGCGTAGTTCATGTCCTGGTTCGTGAAGGCCAGGTTGTAGGCGTAGAGGTTCGGCGAGAACGACGAGCCGATCGCATTCGGGGCGATTTCGTACAGCAGCTTCGGTTCGCTGAACAGCTGGAACGCTCCGATGACGGAGAAGATCGTGCACAGCACGATCGAGTTGCGGATCGCGGGGATCTTGATGCTCCAGGCGATCCGGAACTGACCGGCCCCGTCGATGCGGGCCGCTTCGTACTGCTCGGTCGGGATGGCGCGCATCGCCGAATACATGATCACCATGTTGTAGCCCACGAACTGCCAGGTGACGATGTTGATGATCGAGCCGAGGATGTTGTCCGAGGAGAGCAGCTCGGGAGAGCCGAGCCCGATGGCCCGCATGAACTGTGCGATCGGCCCGAAGTTGTCGCCGTACAGGTAGCCCCACATGAGGGTCGCCACGACACCGGGGACGGCGTACGGGACGAAGATGGCGAGCCGG
Source organism: Microbacterium sp. B19(2022) (assembly GCF_012030385.1). Classification (NCBI taxonomy): domain Bacteria; kingdom Bacillati; phylum Actinomycetota; class Actinomycetes; order Micrococcales; family Microbacteriaceae; genus Microbacterium; species Microbacterium sp. B19(2022). The sequence goes on along the minus strand of NZ_JAAUVO010000005.1, from coordinate 40,949 downwards.
GCGAACTTGCCGCCCCGCACCCGCGCGCTGTCCAGCGCCAGCGCGAAGAACAACGCAAGCCCCAGCATGATCGGCACCTGGATGAGCAGGAACACGAACATGCGCATCACGCTGACGAGGAATCTCTCGTCGCCGAGCGCGCGGACGTAGTTGTCGAACCAGACGAACGAATCGCCGCCGACGAGCTGCACCTTGAACAGGCTCAGATAGCCCGCATAGAGCAGCGGCAGCAACAACATCGTCGCGAAGAGGATCATGAACGGGGCGATGAAGAGGTACGCCGCGGTGTTCTTGCGGCGCTTGTCACTCCAGCGCTTGCGTCCGAGAGCCGTGGTGCTCATCGACGGGGCCTTTCTGATTCGGTGCGATGGTTCTGCGGGGGCGGATCCCGATGGGCTCCGCCCCCACACGTGCTACGGGGTGACGACGGTGAAGCCCTGGGCCTCGCCGTAGCTGACGAGCTCGTCCTTCCAGTCCGCCAGAGCGGCGAAGAGGTCTTTCTTCTCCGTGATGGCGGCGCCCAGCGTCTCCTTGAAGCTGCTGCTGGCGAAGTCGTTGTACGGCAGCCACTGCCAGTCGCTGTCGACGGTCTGAGCGATGTCGGCGAACACGCCGTTCACCTTCTGCCCGGCGTAGAACTCCATCTCCTGGTCGCGCACCTCCGGCGAGTCGAGGGTCTCGATCCGCGACGGGAAGATGAACTGCTCGGTGGCGAGCGTCTGAGTCGCTTCGGCATCGGTCGCCAGGAACTTGACGAACTCGGCGGCGACGATCTTGGCGTCGGAGTCGGCCGTCACCGTGATGGCCGATCCGCCCTGGTTGCCGGAGGCGGGCTCCGACGCATCCCACTGCGGCATCTCGGTGGCCTGCCACAGACCACTCGTGTCCGCGGCGGTGCCCTGCAGGAACACGGGGCCCCACGCGGCGGCGAGCCAGCTCGCATACTTGCCGCTGGAGATGCTCTGGTACCAGTTGTCGTCCAGCTGCGGTGCGGTGTCGACGAGGTCGGCCTGGATCAGGTCGTTCCAGTAGCCGATCACCTCGGTGACCTCGTCGGAGTCCAGGTCGATCGTGACCGTCTTGTCGCCGTCGTACCCGAACGGACGAGCGCCGGCCTGCCACAGCAGGGCGAGGATCGGCGAGAAGCTGTTGCCGGGGAGGTCGGAGATGTACGAGCCCGTCTTCTCCTTGATGGCGGCGGCGGCCTCTGCGTACTCATCCCAGGTGGTGGGAGCTTCGACGCCGGCGGCTTCGAAGATGTCGGTGCGGTACAGCTGACCGGTCGGGCCGAGGTCCTGCGGCAGACCCCAGACGGCGTCGTCCGTGCCGACCATGGCCCACGCGCTGTCCACGAACTGGTCCGACAGCTCACCGGCGCCGTAGGGCGCGAGGTTCTCGAGGCTTTCCGTGATCGTGAACGACGGCAGGAACGAGTACTCGATCTGCACCGCGTCGGGCACATCGCCGGACTTCACCGCGGCGCGCAGCTTCTGGTACTGCGCCGTGGCACCGCCCTGGTTCGACAGCTTGACCGTGATCTCCGGGTACTTGGCCTCGAACAGGTCGATCTGGTTCTGGATGTCGGGCACCCAGGACCAGAAGTCGATCGTGGTCGGCGTGCTCATCGCCTTGTCGATCTCCGCCTGGGAGACCGTCTCCGCCGATCCACTGCTGCCGGGGGCTGCGGGGGTTCCACAGGCGCTGAGCATGACGGCTGTCGCGGCGACGACGGCACCCGCCACGACCCTGCGGCGACGCTGCACTCTGGTCATTTCTGTCCTCCTCGTTGGGGGCCGGTCTCCTCGGGCACGCCGATCGGCGGCCGGGGATCCGGCGGTGGGGCAAACGCAACCGTCAACTCGGCGAGGACGACCGGGAAAGACGACTCAGTCGATCTCGGCACCTACGACGACGGTGACGCTCTGAGCACGTTATCACAGCAAATCGAGAGAACGTATGCTTTTTGAATCAGCGGGATTCTTCCGGCAGACTTCCGCGCTCGGCAGCGACGGACAGGATGTCGATCTCGTCGAGGGCGGCCACGAGGATCGAGCGCATGATTCCGTATGCGGCATCAGGGTCGCGCCGCTGGATCGCGCCGGCGACGTCGACATGCAGCTGCAGCGCGACATCCGCCGGTCGATCCGGCACCAGGCCATGCTCAGTGCGACTGACGAGCACCTGCCCGATGAGTCCGTCGAGCCGGGAGAACATCGCATTGCCCGACAGGCGAAGAATGAGCGCATGGAACTGCACGTCGAGTTCCAGGAACCGATCGTCATCGCCCTGCTCACCCGCGGCCCACAGCTCGCCGGACAGGGCGATCAGCGCACTGACCTCCTTCGCCGTAGCTCGCGTCGCCGCCAGCCGAGCGGCCTCCGGCTCGATGGCGGCACGCAGCTCCACCATCGCCGACAGCTGTTCCGCGCGATCCGGCGAGTCGAGGCGCCACCGGATGACCTGCGGGTCGTAGAGGTTCCATTCGGACTCCGGCAGCACGACCACGCCGATCCTGCGGCGGGACACGACCAGGCGCATCGACTCCAGCACGCGTACCGTCTCTCGCGCCACCGAGCGGGAGATCCCGCAGCGCTCTTCGATCTCCTCGAGAGTGAGGCTCGACCCGGCGGCGAGCTCTCCCGCGCAGATCGCGAGACCCAGCTCGTCGAGAGCACGAGAATGCAGGCCTGCCAGCGAAACGAGCGGGGTGTCCTGAGGCTTCAGCGTCATTCTTGTAAGTTACCAGCCACCACGTCGCCAAAAGGCATACGTTATAGTGCATCTGAGAAGAAAACTTCCGATCGACGTGTCCGTCGATCGGTTCCGCCGAAACCGATGGGGTTCCCTGTGCAGATCGCACGCATCGAGACATTCCTGATTCCGCCGCGATGGCTGTTCGTCCGCGTAGAGACCGACACGGGCATCGTCGGCTGGGGCGAGCCGGTCGTCGAGGGGCGTGCCGAGACCGTGCGCACCGCTGTCGAGCAGCTGTCAGAGCTGCTCATCGGGCAGGACCCGCTGCGCATTCAGGACCACTGGCAGGTCATGACGAAGGGATCGTTCTACCGGGGCGGCCCCATCCTCTCCTCCGCCGTGTCCGGGCTCGATCAGGCCCTGTGGGACATCGCCGGTAAGAGCGCCGGGCTTCCCGTCCACCAGCTGCTCGGCGGGCCGGTGCGCGACCGCATCCGCGTGTACGGGTGGATCGGCGGGGACGAGCCGAACGAGGTCGCCGACGCGATCTCCGCGCGGCTCGAGCAGGGACTCACCGCCGTCAAGATGAACGCCTCCGGACGGATGGAGCGGATGTCGACCCTGCGCGACCTGGACGGTGTCGTCGCCCGCGTCACCGCCGCCCGCGAGGTTCTCGGTGACACCGGGGACGTGGGCGTCGACTTCCACGGCCGCATCGGCCTGGCGGACGCGCGGCGCCTGATGCCGGCGCTCGAGCCGCTGCGGCCGATGTTCGTCGAGGAGCCCGTCATCCCGGAGAACAGTCATCTGATCGGGCGCATCGCCGACATGACGTCTATCCCGATCGCGACCGGCGAGCGGCTGTACAGCCGACAGGAATTCCTGCCGGTGCTGCAGTCGGGAATCGCCATCGCCCAGCCCGACCTGTCGCACGCCGGAGGCATCTCCGAGACGCACCGCATCGCGAGCCTCGCGGAGGTCTACGACGTGCAGCTCGCGCCGCACTGCCCGCTGGGCCCGATCGCTCTGGCCGCCTCTTTGCAGATCGGCTTCGCCGTGCCGAACTTCTTCATCCAGGAGCACAGCATCGGCATCCATTACAACGAGGACGGCGAGGTGCTCGACTATGTCGCCGACACCTCCGACTTCGACTTCTCGACCGGATTCATCGAGCGGCTGACCAAGCCGGGACTCGGCATCGACATCGATGAGACCGCCGTCCGCGACGCCGACAAGCGGGGGCACGCCTGGCGCGGTCCCATCTGGCGCCATGAGGATGGGAGCTTCGCGGAATGGTGAGCTCCGCAGAACTCGTCCAGCTGCTCCGCGCGGAGCGGGTCATGCCGATCATCCGCAGCACCGCGAGCGAGGATGCCGTCGCCATCGGGCGCACGCTCATCGACGCGGGCTTTCGCGTGCTCGAGGTCTCACTGACCACACCCGGCGCTCTCGATGCGATCGCCGAGCTCTCCGAAGACCCGCGAGCCGAGATCGGTGCCGGCACCGTGCTCACCGCCACCGATGTCTCGGCTGCCACCGCAGCCGGGGCATCCTTCATGGTCACCCCGGCGGTCACCGCGTCGATCGAGGTGTCGGCCGCAGCGGGCATCCCCGTGCTCGCGGGTGCCCTGACGCCGACAGAGGTTCTGGCCGCTCTCGAGCGCGGCGCCACCGCGGTCAAGCTCTTCCCCGCCGAGTTCGGCGGACCGTCCTACCTGTCGGCGCTGCGCTCACCGTTGCCGGATGCGCCGATCATCCCGGTCGGTGGTGTCGACGTCGAGAGCGGACACGAATACCTGCGCCGAGGCGCCCTGGCCGTGGGCGTCGGCTCACCGCTCACCGGCACGGGACCCGTCGACCTCACCGCGATCTCGTCCCGTGCCGCGGCCTTCCGCGCTCTGGCTTCCGCGCCGTAAGACGCGGCCGTCTGGTCATCCGATGACCTTGCCGGGGTTGAGGATTCCGGCGGGGTCGAGGGCGGTCTTGATGGCTCGATGCATGTCGAGGACGGCAGGAGAGAGCTCTGACACGAGTCCTTCCCGCTTGAGCAGACCCACGCCGTGCTCGCCCGTGACCGTGCCCCCGAGCGCGAGGGCGGCATCGATGATCTCCGTGAACGCCTTCTCCGCGCGAGCGCGCGCCTCGTCGTCACCGGTCGGGACCACGAGGAGCGGATGCAGGTTGCCGTCGCCCGCATGCGCGATGTTGGCGATGAGCACGTCGTTCGCGAGCCCGATGGCCTCGATGCGTCCGAGCATCTCCGCAACGGCGGCTTTCGGGACGCACACGTCTTCGGTCAGGACGGGACCGAGGCGTTCCAAGGCCGGATAGGCCAGTCGTCGGGCGGCGAAGAGCGCCTCCCCCTCGGCCTCGTCCGTGCTCCGGTCGGCCCACGTGGCACCGCCGCGCTCGAAGGCGGCCAACAGTGCGGCGGCCTCTTCCTCCCCCGCGGCACCCGGGGTGTCCACGCGCCCGAGCAGCACGACCGCGGCATCGGCCGAGAGCCCCATGTTCTTCCAGTCGTCGACCGCGCGCAGACAGTTCCGGTCGATCAGCTCCAGCGCCGACGGCGTGAGCCCGGCAGCCGCGACCTCGCGCACCGCCTCGCCCGCGTCGGTGAGCGAGTCGAAGAACCCGGCGATCGTCTGCTCGGGCGGGCGCGCCGGCCGCAGTCGCACCGTGACCTCGGTGACGATACCGAGCGTCCCCTCGGATCCGACGAGAAGACCGGTCAGGTCGTATCCCGCGACGCCCTTCGCGGTGCGGCGTCCCAGGCGGACGAGCTCTCCCGTCCCGGTCACGACCTGCATCCCGAGCACGTAGTCCCGGGTGACGCCGTACTTCACGCAGCAGACTCCGCCGGCGTTCGTCGCGACGTTGCCGCCGATGGTCGACCAGGGCGAGCTCGCCGGATCCGGCGGATACCAGAGGCCGTCCTCGGCGACGCGGGCGCGGAGGTCGTCGTTGACCACCCCGGGCTGCACGACGGCGAGGCGCTCGAGCTCGTCCACCTCGAGCACGGCGTTCATCCGCTCCAGGGAGATCACGACGCAGCCGGGGAGCGCGTTGGCACCGCCGGAGAGCCCGGTGCCCGCCCCACGGGCGACGACCGCGGTGTCATGGCGCAGGCATGCCCGGACCACCGCCTGCACCTCCTCGGGGGTGCGCGGTCGCACGAGACAGGCCGGCAGCGACCACTCCGCCCACTCGGCGTCATCGTGCGCGTAGCTCTCGAGCACATCCGGGTCCGTCGTCAGACGGTCGGCGGGCAGCACCGCGGCGAGGTCGGCGAGGAGCGCGGACTCAGTCACGGGCATCGTCGCCGTGGATGGACCCCGAGCGCGTGTGGCAGGTCTTGAGGTAGCTCAGGAACGAGGCCTGCAGCCCGGTGAGGTGGGTCTCGTGCAGCATGGCCCTCGAGACGTCCCCCGCGCGCCCCCTCGCATGCAGTTCTTCCAGGACGGTGAGCAGGTTGCGCCCGATCTCCCGGTAGATGGGAATCTCTCCGAACAGCTCGGCTTCGTTCAGCGTGACGTGCAGCCGCCGAGCGGAGGACGCGGGATCGTGGTCCGAAAGCGCGGCGATCAGGGGGAACACCTGGCTGTCCGTGGCGGCGACACCCGGGCTGCCGGCGCCGAACGTCGCGAACGGAGACGTCGCCTGCAACCAGGCGTACAGGGCGAAGAGACCTCCGTAGGAGTAGCCGAAGAGGCCATGACCGGTCTCGCTCACACGGAACTTCGACTGCAGGAGGGGGTGGAGCTCCTCCGTCAGGAATTCGAGGAAGACGTCGGCGTGGGTGTCCGCCAGCTGGGCGAGGTAGGCGTCGACGTGCTCCGGGGTCATCGCTCCGGAATCTCGGGCGGCCGTGAGTGTCCTCCGCATCTCGTCGCCCACGGGTTCTCCCGGCGGCACGAGGTCGCGGTTGCGAAGCTGGGCCCACTGCGCGGCCTCGTCACCGGCATAGCCGACGCTGACCTGGATGTAGGGGGCGATCGTGAGGTAGGGGTCCGCCTGGGTGACGATGAGCGGGGCGGTGAGCCCGACGGCCCAGTTCCCGTCCGTCACGTAGATCAGGGGCAGGGACTCGGCGGATTCCGCGTAGCCCGGGGGCGTCGTCACCCAGACCGCGTAGCGATGTCCCGACCGTGCCGTGACCTCGAGGTACTCCGTGTCGGCCAAGCAGCTGTTCAGCATCGCGCTCACTGGGTGTCTCCCTTCATGATGCGGCCGGCCTTCACGACGAAGGCGGCCATGTCCGGATCCGCGAAGACGCGGGCATCGTCGAGCGGGTTCCGCTCCCACGCGACCATGTCGGCCGCCATCCCCACGCGGAGCGTCCCGACGGTGTCTCCGATGCCGAGGATGTCGGCATTGACGCGGGTAGCCGAGACGAGCGCCTGCATGGGCGACTCCAGCTCGGCGCGCAGTCGCAGCTCCTCGCCTCTGCGGTATTGCTCGGGTCCGAGGAGGTCGGAGCCGAGGCCGATCCGCACCCCCGCTGCGCGGGAGATCTCGAGCGCGTTCGCCATGCGGCGACGAGCACCGGCCAGACGGTCGCGCGTCGATGGGTCCACGTCGAGGCTCCCAGGGTCCATGATCTGATCGACCACCGCGAAGGTGGGAACGAGCGCCACATCGTTATCCCGCATGAGCTGCGCGGTCGGCTCATCGATGTCCGTGCCGTGCTCCACGCAGCGCACGCCCGCCTGCACCGCATTACGGATGCCGGCGTTGTTGTGCGCATGCACGGTCACGTAGGTGCCGCGCGCGGCGGCCTCCTCGACGGCGACCGCGATCTCCGCCGTCGTGAACTGCGTGTCGTCGAGGCGGTCGTGGCCGCCGACGACACCGCCCGTGACGCACAGTTTCAGGAAGGTCGCCCCGCGCCGGAACGACTCCCGCACATTGCGCCGCAGCTCGTCGGCGTTACCCGACATGAGGGACAGGGCCGTGAGGCCGGGAATGTGGTGCGTCTCCCACAGCTCGGTCGGCTCCCACGCCGCCCCGTAGTAGCCATGTCCGCCGGTCTGGCACTGCACCGGGCCGCACGACAGCACCCGCGGACCGCGCACCTTGCCCTTCGCGATGACGTCGACCACTCCCCCGTCGATGCCTCCGGTGTCGCGCACCGTGGTGAAGCCCGCATCGAGGGTGCGGCTCGCGGTGTGGAAGATGTCGGCGGCGATCTCGGCGGCCGAGAGCTGGAAGCCGAACTGCGCGCGGATCGGGCTCGAGAGGCCGAAGTGCACATGGGCGTCGATCAGGCCCGGCGTCACCAGCATGCCGTCGAGGTCGACGGTGGTCGCGCTCGCCGGAGCCGCTCCGATCCGGGTGATCACGCCGTCCTCCACGCAGACGTCCGCAGGCGAAGGCTCGGCGCCGGACCCGTCGACGATGATCCCGCCTGCGAACCAGATCTCGGTCATGACGCCTCTTCCGAGAACGACTGCGTCCTCAACAGTGGTGAATTGGTTGTGCGCTAACGTACTCAACAGTGGTGAAGAAGTCAACGGAGGCAACATGCGAGCACCGGTGGGCGAAGGAAGGGCGCGCCTCCTGCAGGCGCTGTTCGACGAGTTCGGCGAGAACGGTCCCAGCCCGAACCTGTCGATGCGGCAGGTGGCCGAGCGGCTCGGCGTGCACCACACGCTGCTGACCTACCACTTCGGTTCGCGGCCGGGTCTGCTCAGCGCGGTGCTCTCCGAAGCACGCGGCCGCGACAATCTCATGATCGCGGCGACGAGTGAGGGGCTCGGATTCAGCGAGCTGTTCCGATCGATCTGGGACTTCTACTCGAGCGCAGCGCAGGAGGAGCGGACCCGCGCCTTCTTCCATCTGATCGGCCTGGCCGTCTATGAGCGTGGCGCCTACGACGAGTTCGTGGCCGATCTCGACGATCTGACGCGTCTCCTCGAAGCGGCTGCCCGTCGCGACGGATCCTCGGCGACGGATGCCGCGCAGTCGAGCCTCGTCGCCGTCGCCGGCATGCGTGGGCTCCTGCTGCAGCGACTACTCAGCCCCTCGGCGGAGGTGGATGCCGCCGCAGACCGTTTCATCGCATCGTTCACGAAGGAGTCGACGACATGACCCAGGGCTACTCTCACATCGTCATCGGTGCCGGAGCCATCGGATCCGCGGCCGCCTATTGGCTGGCGCAGGCCGGCGCAGAGCGCGTTCTCGTACTGGAGCAGTTCGAGCTCGGCCATGCCTTCGGCTCCTCCGGCGACCATTCTCGGATCATCCGCCGCGCCTACCATCGCGAGGAGTACACCCGGCTCACGGATGCGATGTTCGCCGCCTGGGCCCACGTCGAGGAGCGGTCGGGCCTGAAGGTCTACACGAAGACCGGCGGGATCGACCTCGCGGCCGCGGGCAGCCCCGGCGCGGCGGAGATCGACGGGTACCGTCGGGCGATGGATGCCGCGGGGATCCCCTACGACGAGCTGACGATCGACGACATCCGCACGCAGTACCCGCAGTGGAACGTGAGCGACGACACGATCGGGATCCATCAGGCCGATGGCGGCATCCTCGACATCCGCCGGTCGGTGTCCGCTCATGTGTCGCTTGCCCGGGCCGCCGGAGTCGAGTTCCGCTCGGGGGTGGTCGTGACCGGCGTGCAGATTACCTCTGCAGGCGTCACGGTCACGACGTCGGAGGGATCGTTCGACGGCGGCCACCTCGTCGCCGCCGCCGGTTCGTGGCTCGGCGACCTCATGCCTGACCTCGGCCTCTCCTTCGAACTCACGCTGAGTCAGGAGCAGGTCGGGTACTTCTCGTCATCGCACCTCGCGGACTTCACTCCGGACAGGTTCCCCATCTGGATCCATCACGCCGACGAGGTGCACTACGGGTTCCCCGTCTACGGCGAAGCGGCGGTCAAGATCGCGCGGGACATGCGCGGCCACTTCATCTCGTCATCGGAGCGGACGTTCGTGCCCGACGACACGGAGCCGCTGCTGCTCCGTGACTTCCTCCGGGAGCACCTGCCTGCCGCAGCCGGCCCGCTCCTGATGAGCAAGACCTGCGTGTACGACATGCCCGCCGACCGGGACTTCGTGCTCGCCACCATCCCCGGCCATCCCCATGTCGCGGTGTTCAACGGCGCCGGCCACGCGGGCAAGTTCGCGAGCCTGATGGGGCGGATCCTCGCCGAGCTGCTGACCGTCGGCCGCACGGAGCACGACATCTCCGCGTTCAGCCTGCGGCGCCCGGCGATCGTCGACCCCGACTTCGTGCCCGTCTTCCGGCTGGGACCGGGCGACGGGGCGGTGGGTGCGGGACCGGGCGGGGTCTGACGCGTCCCGCGGAAGCCCGCTCGGAACACCCCGAGCAAAACCGGCGGCCCGTCGTGGTATCCCTTCCACACCACCCCGGGCCGCCAGCCGCGCAGTGCCCCGTTCCCTCCCCGGGCATCGGCGGCTACTGCAGCGAGCCACGCTAGCCCCGCGCAGAGGAAACCATAAGGGGGTGTCCAAGCCGGGCGTTCGAGGTTAGGTTGTACCGGATCGCAAGTGACAGCGGTCACGGGCCGGCACAGTCCCCAGCTGAGCCAGCCGGTGGTCCCGAGGGTTCCCCAGACCTGGCGGGGCCACCCTCACGGGATTCTCTTGCGAATCACAGATGCGTGTCGGGGTGGGGACGACGTCTCCTGCCGCGTCCTGGATGGCGACGGCGCGTCCTACCCGGGGATGACACTCGGGAGGAGTCGCGGCGAAGGGGGTAGCGGCCCGTGCCGATCGGACGCGCGCAGCCCGTCGATCACGAGCGCCGCGTAGCGGCGCGCGGCACGGGTGCGCTCCGCCTCCGTCGTGCTCGAGAGTCCACGCGCCGCCAGCAGGACGATCAGGAAGTCGTCCACGACGAAGTCGGCACGCAGCGCGCCGGCATCGATGGCACGACGAGCGACCGCGACGATTCCCCGCACCGCCGCCTCGCGCTGTGCTCGGAAGTCGACGGCGTCGGGGTAGGCGGAGAGGAACGCATCGGTGAAGCCCTGATTCCGGGCGTTGAGCACCAATACCCGTTCGATGATGCCGCGGAAACCGCGCCACGGGTCGGGGTCGGCAACGGCGTCGACCACGATCGAGCGACAGGCGTCGAGTTCGTTCACGAAAGCGGCGCGGACGAGATCGGCCTTGGTGGGGAACCGCCGATAGAGGGTGGCCGGCCCCACACCCGCATGTCGGGCTATCTCTCGCATCGTCACGTCGAGGCCCTCGGTCGCGAACAACTCACGAGCCGCGGCGAGCACCCGATCACGGTTCTCTTTCGCGTCGGAGCGCAGGTCCTGAGGCAGAGTCGTGGACATGTGTCTCACTTTAGTCAAGTGGACGCAGGCGTCCGTTACGTTTCCGAAGGCGGGTTCGACCCTCCCGCCACGAAACGGAGTGCACCATGCGCGCAGTGATCATCCGGAGCTTCGGCGACCCGAGCGGGATGGAGTTGACGGACCTTCCCCTCCCGACGCCGGGAGTCGGCGAACTCCTCGTTCGAACGGAGGCGATCGGCGTCGGCGGGGTCGACGTCGTGATCCGCCGAGGCGGCATCGCTGAAGCGACCCGCGACTCGGGGATGATCCCGGGAAGCGAGGCAGCCGGGGTCGTGACGGCGACCGGCGCCGATGTCGACCCCGCCTGGCTCGGTCGCCGCGTCTGGGCGTTCACGGGAATCTCGGGCGGGTATGCCGAGTACGTGATCGCACGCGCCGACGACATCGTCGCACTGCCTTCCGAGCTCTCGTCCGTCGACGCGGTGACCTTCGGTAGCGCGGCACCGGTCGCGCATTTCGCGCTCGAACGCGCCCACCTCGTCGAGGGCGAATCCGTGCTCGTGCGGGGCGCCGCCGGGAGCATCGGTTTGGCCGGTGTCGAGCTGGCCGCTCGCACCGGCGCCGCGACCATCGCCGTCACCACGTCGTCTCGCGAGCGCGGGGAGCGGCTGCGGGCGTTCGGCGCCACGCACGTGCTCGACCGCGCCGGTGCGGGCGATCCAGAGGCCCCGTCCGAGTTCGACGTCATCCTCGACATCGTCGGCGGACCCGATCTTCCCCGGTTCATCGAGCGGCTCGCTCCCAACGGTCGCCTGATCGCCGTGGGCGTGGTCGGTGGATTCCCGCCCGCTGACTTCGGCACCGCGCTTCTGGCTGGCTTCCGCCGATCGATCACCTTCGGAACGCTCAGCCTCGACACCGTGCCACGCGCCGAGCTCATCCGAGTACGAGGCGAGATATTCGATGACGCCGTCCGCGGCATCCTCTCCTCCGTGGTTCACGACACCCTCCCCCTGAGCGCCGCCGCCGAGGCGCACCGGCTCATGGATGCCGGTGAGGTGTTCGGGCGCATCGTGCTCGTGCCCTGAATCCGTCACCACCAGGACACTTCTCGTAGAGTCGATCCATGCCTCACACGTTGACGGTGAACGGTCGTCCGACTCTCGAACATGTCGATCTGGAGCTTCTCGATTCGTACCGTTTCCCGGACGGAGGAGGGTTTCCCGAGTCGTATCGTGCGTTCATCCGGCGTGCGGGCTGGGCTCGACTCTTCGGCCTCTGGCTGATCTACCCACCCGTTCTTCCCGGCTTCGCCGACGGCCTTCAGGGGCGTGGGGAGAATCTCACCGCTCGGTTCCGTTCCGTGTATCGGGAGGGCGAGGAAGAGGAGTTCGAGTGGATGGTCGAGCCCGATGCCGATTGGCCGCGGCCGGTGTCGTTGCGAGTGTTCGGGTGGAGCGAGAACGGTGACGCGCTGCTGTGGGACACTTCGTCGCGCACCCCGGACGGGGAGTTCGTCGTCTGGGAGTCCCGCTCGCTCGATTCGCTCCACCGGCTCGGCGGAAGCCTCTCCGAAGCGTTGCCTCTGATCCAGGCGCGGGCGCGCGGATCATTCGGCGTCCGAGGCCACGACATCGAACCGCTGCCCGCCGTCCGCCTCTGAGATCCCCCGTGGTCCGCTCCTCAGCGCTCGACGGTGAACCAGGCCGTCGGGCCATTGGTGAGCAGCGGAGCATCCTTCGCCCCGAAACGGGATGCGGCGTCCGGCCACGCGACGAAGTTCCTCTCCGCGCGAGGCGCCACGCTCTTCGTCATCGGATCGACGGCGAACACGCCCCTCCCGCCGGTGCGCACCACGCGCATCAGTTCACGGATGTACTCGGCGGTGCGGGTGTCTCCTGTCGGCACGGATGCCCGTAGCTCGCCGTTCCGCAGGCTGTCGTCGTCGGAACGTGACCGCACGAGGCTCGCGAGGCCGGCACCGACGATCGCGTACACCCACCCCTGACCGGACGGGTGAGGCACCACATAGTCACGATGGAAGATGCTTTCGGAGACGATGCTCGTGTCCACGAGGGTGACGTGAGGGCCTGCGCACTCGCTCAGTAACGAGCGAAACGTCGGGGTGAGTGTCTCGGGTTGTTGAGTGGCGTCGACGAACCGCACCGCGGGAAGGCTGGTTCGCACCGCGTCGCTGAACTGTTCTTCATCGGCGGGTGTCATGAAGACGCAGAGCCGGTGGAGCTTCGACGGTGTGCTCATGACACCAGCGGTGACGTGATCTTGGTCGCCCGGTACGACTGCCCATCTTTCGTGGCACGCCACCGGCGCCAGTGCTTCGCCGACAGGCGGAAGGGCAGGTGCTTCTGCACGTGGGCGGCAGCATCGTGCAACCGGTCGTCGGCGGGGAACCCGAGCCAGAGCGAGAGGGAGGAGGCTGTCGTGCCGAACGTGGCACGCACCCCGGACGCGCCGAGGAGACGCCCGTAACCATCCACCGCGAACCCACCGAACGCGTCGGCGTCGATCCCTTCGTACGGCGCGCCTGTCGCGGGGTCGACGAGAGCCACCGGCGCGCTCCAGACCAGCGAGGCCAGCGGGTGCCCATGGGTGGTCACGGCTCCCGAACCCGCACCGCTCAGGGTGTCGAGCGTGGCATCGACGTCATCGGAGCGAACCCGCCACTGGGTGTGTGTACGCTGCCGGTTCTGCGGCCCACCGAGGTGCGCGGCCGCAAACGCTTCGAACCGGCCTGCGATGTCGGGCGGCCCTCCGGCCCAGAGCTGGAAGGACATCTCCGGCGCACCGATGGTCACCACGGCGGCGTCGAGAAAAGCCTGCACGCTCTCGTAGGCAGTGCGGGGATTCTTCGTGCGAAGCGAATGCGCGCCTCCCGCCGAGGCCGGCAAACCGTCGTAGGTCACGACCTCCTGAGTCAACGTCACCCCTCCATTATCCCGACGACCAGGACACGCGCGAAGCGTGCGGTGCGAGCGGGACCGGCCCGGCGCGGCAGAAGCGACGACAGCTCGCACAGCTAATCTGAGTTGTGCGGCGGGGACGACAGCCCGCGGACTCACGGATCAATGGACGAGGACATCATGAGCAAGCGGACCATGGTGCTGCACAGTGCGCACCAGGACCAGTTCGACGTGCCGGACAGGGACCTCGTCTTCTATGACCGGCCCTACGACGCCGAGCAGCTGTCGCGCATCACCGATGTGCACCTGTGGTCTCCGCTGGACGGACCGATTGACCGTCTCCCGGAGATCATCTCGGCGATGACGAGCTTGAAAGCCCTCAGCATCGGCCCGGGGCGGGTCCTCCCCACCATCGTCACCGAACTGCGGCAGGGCGATCTCCCCGAGAGTCTGGAAGACCTCTCGGTGCACATCGGCGATCGGACGCTGGTGTGGCCGGATGTGGTGGTGCCGAACCTGAAGACCCTCTACGTCGGCGAACCCTTCCGCTTCAAGAACGAACACTTTCCCCGGCTCCGGGCCCTCTCCCTCTACCCGCAGAGATCTCTGAACAATGTGCGGCAGGCGCTCGAACTCCCGCTGGAGGAATTGAACCTGTTGAACGTGCCCACTGACGAGGAGATCTTCCGCCTCGTCGAACCGGTCGGGCTTCGCCGGCTCGGGTTGATCGGTGGACGCACGCTGACGAGCCTCACCGGGATCAGCGTGCTCTCCCAGTTGGAATCGTTGCGGCTGAAGAACCTCACTGCCCTGGGTGACATCTCCGAGCTGGCTGCCCTCCAGCGACTCGAGATCGTGAACATCCAGTACTGCAAGAAGATCGTCGGCATCGCCGCCGTCAACGACCTCCCTCGACTGCGCCGGCTCACCCTGGTCGGATGCGGTCACGTCGGCCTCGAGACGATCGAGGCGAAGATGTCGACACTGGAATGGGCCAACACGGGCGCGACCACGTGACCATCTGCCTGGAGAGATGGCTCGGTAGCCTGGCAGCATGACGGAACTCTTCCGACGTGCCACCGGATGCCTGGAGGAAGCCGGGTGGACGGGTGAGCCGCCGCTGTCCACGGAAGACGGAGTTCCCTCCGCGCTGCGAACGGCACCCGACACAGTGATCCGCTGGGTGTCCTCGTTCTCGCAGCTGTCGAACTCGGACGAGACGGTGTGGTTCTTGTCCCGCCACGACTACTCGACCGGCGCGGAGGATGCCTTCGCGTGGAACGAGTTCGAACAGCTGAGCATCCAGGCGGCGACAACGGATGACGAGGTGGTCGCGGTCTCCCGTTTCTGGAAGCGCCACCTACCCATCCTGCTTTCCGTTCGCAACGGATACGAGTACCTGGCAGTGCGCGACGACGGAGCAGTCGTCCACGGAACGGAGCCGGAGTTCGAAGAAGCGGTGGTCGTGTTCCCTCAATTCGAGGATCTACTGAGGTACATCATCGCGCGGCCGGCAGCACGGAACGACGTCGTCGAGAGACTCCTGTTCGACGGCATCAGCATGCCTGACACGACGCTAGGCCGCTAGCTCTCGACCTCCGGGTCCAAGGGCAGATCGTCCGCACGCCCCGCGGCCGCGGCACGCGCATAGCGCTGCGCGTACGCTTCACGTGCGGCGTCGGCGTGCTCCTCGTCGTCCCATTGGTCCGGCAACGGCTCGCCCTCACGGTGGGAGCGTGTCACGCGCGCGAGACCGAACGCGATGGACGTGTTCAGAAATGTGCACCGGGTGAAGCTCGTGCCCGCTGAGAAGGTGGCATCGACGAAAGTGCAGTCCGTGAAGGTGGCATCCGAGAAGTCAGCGCCACTGAGGTCGGCACCGTCGAAGATGCAGCGTTCGAATCGAGTGTTCGGCAACGATCTCACCGTGCGCAGGTTCGCGCCCGAGAAGTCGCACTCGGTGATCTGCGTGCCGATCGCCAGCCCCTTCAGCGACGCTGCCCGGAAACTGCATCGCACGAAGCTGCGGTCGAAACGGGGCTGCCCGGTCAACGACACAGAATCGAACAGGCAGTCGGAGAGCTCGGACTCGAAGAACATCAGGCGGCCTCGCGCACGGCGGAAATCAACGCGGGACAAGGTGACGAACCGGAACTGCAGACCTTCGCGCCCCGACTTCACGCCGCGCAGATCAAGCAGTCCCTCGTCCGTCGCCGGCCAGTCGGTATCGAACCGATGCGGACCCTTCAGGATGCGCGCCTGCTCCAGGATCTGCTCCTGCAGCGCAACCAGCCGATCAGGTGTCCACCGGCGTGACAGCTCGGCATCGCCAGGCGCTTTCACTCGCGCGTCCTCTCGGCAGCAGGCGTCTCCGCAGCGGGAACGGCCTGAGCGTCGACGGTGGCCTCGTCGTCGATGAGGAAGGCGATCTTCGCTCGCTCCGCGTCCGCGTCGAAGGCAGGGTCACGGGCAGCGATGCGACTCATGAGGTCGGCGATCGCCCGGTGGATCGTCTGCCGCAGGAAGGCTACGGGATCAGCCGCGACGCTGACGTCGTCGTTGCTGATCCGGATCTCTCCCGTGGCAGTGCATCGCGACAGGAACACCCGCGGTGTTCGCAACCCGGACGGCCCCGGCACGGGCGTGATCTCGCCGCCGACCGTCAGGAAGAGGTCGAGCTGATACGAGAATTCGACCGTGCGCAGGCGCTGCTTGATCCGCGCGACCTCCTCGATGAAGCCCGTCTGCGGCGAGGGGCCACCCCACACCGTGCGGAACGTGAGCCGGCCATTCGGTACGCCGTCGATTCCGGAGGGATCAGTCATCGTGCGGCCCCACCTGGATCGGGTCGGTGGCGCCGTCCGGCGTCACGACCTCATATTCGACGGTGCTCACCGTGGCAGTTTATCGATCGCGCTTCGAGGGCCGCGAGCGGTGTTGTCGCGTTCGGCTAGAAATCGAGAAAGCCTGCGACGACGTCGCGCACGATCCCGTCCGCGCCCGGTGTGCCGTAGAAGTACACCGAGCCGTATCCCCACAGATACTCCTCGATGAGGTCTTCGAGCTCGCCCTCCACAGGCCACCCGTCCTCATCGATCTGAAAGAGGAAGCGATGCCCGTCGGCGCGCACGGCATCAGCGAACGCAGGCTCGCTCTGGATCAAGACGGGTTCGTCATCGATCCGCACCAGAGCCGGTGTGGAGGCGGCGTCCGGTCGTTGGATCAGCGCTGTCGAACGCAGTCCCGGCCACCCCAGGTCGTCCCGTCCGCCACGCGGCGAGGGGTCATGGACGATCGCCCGCATCGCCATGTCCGGATAGACGACATCCTCGTCTTCGATGCCGAAGCCGGCACGCAGCACCACCGACACCTCGCGTCCGCCAGTCCACGAAGCGCAGCCCGCGGCGAGAGTCAGCAGATACCGATGCGTCTCCAGAAGCGGATGCGTCTCGATCGCCGATGGCGGAGCACCACCCAACCGCGCCCCATCCCCGCGATCCGGCAAGGCGGGGTACAAGAACGCAGGCATGCGCCCAGCCTATGGGCACGCCGACGGGGGTCACCGGACCCCCAGTCGGGACAACGCCCAGCTCGGCGCATCGAGCGTGGCCGCAACCCTTCGGAGGGGGTTCTTGGAGATGGTCGGCGTCCCCCGGACACGCGAGGTGGGGGTCTCTCAACGTATCTAGTTCTCGCTGGGCATGTCTGTAGGGCGAAGAGGGGACATCGCTGCGCCCAGGCAGGTTGATAGGTTGACCGCGAACGCCCTCGGCCGCGGGTCCCACTCCAACTTTTAGGAACTGAAAATGAAGAGAACTCTGGCGCCTCGTCGCGCCCGAATTGGAATGCTGGCGGCGCTTGCGGTTGCAATCGGCGCGCTGACCCCGTTCGTAGCGGAGCCGCCCGCCGCGCAAGCCGCGTATGGCGCGATGGTCCAGCCGGCCTCTGGGAAGATTCTTTCGCGCGTCGACGATGGATGCGGCAACCCACGGGATCACGAAGGCATCGACATCTCCAACAACGGGGGAACACCGATTATCGCTGCCTACGGTGGGACAGTCAGCGCTCGCACGTATAGCAGCGGGTATGGCAATTATGTGGTGATCTCCCACCCCGGTGGATATACGACCCTGTATGCGCACATGGTGTCGCCGGGATCGGTGAATCTTGGTCAGGCTGTAACCAAGGGACAGCAGATCGGCGTCGTGGGGAGCACCGGAAACTCAAGCGGACCTCACCTGCACTTCGAACTGCGCCGCGACGGCGCCAATATCGCAAACCAGGGGTACACGTGCAACACGAACGTCACCCGAGGCAACGCGATTCCCATGGACTTCCCCGGCCTCGGTGCGGGTGGCGGTGGAGGGTACGACATCAACTCAGACGGACACGATGACGTCTTAGGTGGAGACACCGACATGACCGCCTATTACGGAAACGGTGCCGGTGGCCTGACCGGCCAGACGCTCGGCAGCGGCTGGGGTACGACCACTGCGATCGTTCGCGGCGACTTCAACGGGGACGGCAACGGAGACATCGTTACCGTTCGAAACGACGGCAACCAATGGTTCTATCGAGGCAACGGGGCGAGTTCGTTCAACCCGACGCAAGTCGGCCATGGATGGGCCAACATGTCATTGATCACGGGCGGTGCGGACTTCAACAGTGACGGCCGCGCAGATATCGTCGCTCGAGCGGCTGACGGCAACCTCTACGCGTACCGGGGTAACGGCAGCGGGTCTTTCCCCGAACCCCTGAAGATCGGCAACAACTGGTCCGGTATCACCGCCGCCGTGGCGGGCTACTTCAACGGAGACGCGTATGGCGACATCATCGCTCGCAACAGTGCTGGCTTGCTGTTTCTCTATGCTGGCACCGGCTACGGCATCGGAGCGGGAACCCAGATCGGTAACGGCTGGAACGGGATGAGCGTGATCACCGGCGGAGGCGACTACAACACTGACGGCAAGGCCGACATCATCGCCCGAGACGCGAGTGGAAACCTCCTGCTCTACCCGGGCACCGGAAGTGGAGTCTCCAACCCGACGCAGATCGGTCATGGCTGGAACAATCAGCGACTGATCGGCTGATCAACGGCAGAAGACCCCCGCCCAGCCTGAAGGCTGGGCGGGGGTCCTCTCGGTTCAAAGCCCGAGGCGATCGTTGTGACCAGAGATCGCCGTGCAGAGCTGCGTCGTGTCGTCAGTGCACGTGTCCGTGTCCGTGTCCGATACAGCGAGCATCGCGCGCCACTGCCAAGGACGCGACGCAGATGCTGAACACTGACTCGCACCTATGGCCGAACGGGTGAACGAGGCGATCGCAGCCGTCGAGCTTCGTCGGACCGAGGCGCTCGAGGCCGCCCGTCATCTCGCTGCCTCGGACGCATCTCTCGTCGTCGTGTGAGACGTATGCGAGACGCCGCCGGCTCAGCCTTCGGGCGGGCATAGAAAAAGCCCCGGAGTTCCGCGTAATCCTGCGGTTCTCCGGGGCTTTGTGGTCGGGCTGACAGGATTTGAACCTGCGACCCCTTGACCCCCAGTCAAGTGCGCTACCAAGCTGCGCCACAGCCCGTTGTTCTGCACTCTCGCGCAGGCAACTCCCCTATCTTAGCCGCAACCCGAGCCCCTCCGCGAACCGAGCCGTTGCGGGTTGTCGGATGCCGCGCGTACCGTCGCGTGCATGGTGACGATCACGACCGAGGTAGCGACGACCGACCGCTGGGACGATGTGCAGCACGCTCTCACCGGCGGCGGCGACGGCGCGAGCTGCCAGTGCATCTGGCCCGTGCTGAGCAACAAGGACTGGAACACGACCACGACCCCGCAGCGCACCGAGATGTTCCGCGCCGAGATCGCCGGCGGGCCTCCGCCCGGGATCATCGCCTACGTCGACGGCGAGGCGGCCGGGTGGATCAGGATCGGGCCACGCACCCGTCAGGCTCGCATCCCGCGCACGCGCATCATCGCCGCGGCGACCACCGAACCGTTCGACGATGAGTCCGTCTGGGCAGTCACGTGCTTCGTCGTGCGGCGCGAGCACCGCGGCGTCGGGCTGAATCACGCACTCCTGGAAGCCGCTGTGGACTACGCCCGTGAATCCGGTGCTCGACTGATCGAGGGCTACCCGGTCGACACACGCGGCGAGAAGCAACGAGCCAACGATCTGTTCCACGGCACGCTCGGCACGTTCCTCGCGGCCGGCTTCACCGAGAAGACCGCACTCAAGCCGGGGCGCACCCTCGTCGCCCTCGACCTGACCCCATGATCGTGCCGCGCGCCCGAGCCACTAGCGTGAAGGCATGAGCGACGCGAGCCCGACCATCGACGATCCCGAACTCGGCACCTTCACCCGCGCCACTTCCGAGCTCACCGACGGCTCCGTGCTCACGCATGACTGGTTCGTCGGCACGGTCTCGGTCGAGGGCACGGAACTCGAGCTCATGCTCGAGGGAACAACTCCCGACGAGGTCACGCTGCTGCTCCCCCGCACGCGCGAGGTCGTCAAGCGGCTGCACACGCTGCGCCGGATCGCGACGGATGCCGTCGTCACGAACTTCACCACGGGCGAGCCCGACCCGCAGGACCTCGAGGGCGCCGCCTCCGATCTCGCACTTGAGGCGATCGAGGCCACCCCCGACGGCACGGTCATCCTCCACTTCACCGACAGCTGCGGCGAGCACTTCCCCGAGGGATACTGGCCGGCCGTGCACCTGGGCATCGACGATGCCGTCCAGCAGGTCACCGTCGAGTCCTGAGCCCGCGCATGCCTCATCCGACAGCGCGCCCGGCAATCGGCCGAGCCTACGATGGGGAGATGCAGCGCCGCGCCCCGTCCTCGCTCCTCGCCTGGACGTTCCTCCCCTACGTCGCGGTCTCCGTTCTCCACGTCATCCTGCTCGCCGTCGGAAGCCCGCTCGCCGGACCGACGAAGCTGCTACTGATGCCGATGCTCGCCGTCCCAGTCCTGGCCGCTGCCCGGTGGATCAAGCCGCCGATGACCCTGGCCCTGCTCCTCGCGGCGGTGCTCTTCTCCTGGCTCGGCGACGGCGTGGGCGCGTTCTTCCCCGCGGCACCGGAACTCCCCCTCATGCTGCTGTTCTTCGGCATCGCCCATGTGGCATACATCCTGCTCTTCGCTCGCCGGCTGAGCGCGCGACGGATGCCCTGGTGGGCCCTGATCTACGCGCTCTGGTGGGTGGCGATGATCGCCGTCCTCGGCCCGCACACCGGCGGCCTGCTGATCGCGGTCGCCGTCTACGGACTCGTCCTCGGCGGCACGGCGGCATTCTCGGCGCGGTGCCACCCGCTGATCGCGGTCGGTGGAGCGTTCTTCCTCGCCAGCGACACACTGCTCGCGTTCCGGCTCTTCCTCCCCGACGGGCTCCCGGCGTGGAGCAGCCCGGCCGTGATGCTCACCTACACGCTCGGCCAAGGCCTCATCATCGCGGGCGCGCTGGTC
This sequence comes from Microbacterium sp. B19(2022), assembly GCF_012030385.1. NCBI lineage: Bacteria > Bacillati > Actinomycetota > Actinomycetes > Micrococcales > Microbacteriaceae > Microbacterium > Microbacterium sp. B19(2022). The sequence continues at coordinate 19,598 of NZ_JAAUVO010000005.1, read as the reverse complement.
ACGCTGCGAAAGCGGGCTTCCTGATGGATGCCGCACGCGTCGACAGCTGGCTCTGGGCGATCCGCGTCTACAAGACTCGATCGGCCGCGACCACCGCATGCCGCGCGGGGCATGTACGGGTGAACGGCGACAAGGTGAAGGCTGCACAGCAGATACGGGTGGGCGACGAACTGCGCATCCGCATCGCCGGATTCGACCGGATCCTCTTCGTGCGTCAGGTTCTCGTCAAGCGAGTCGGCGCTCCTGTGGCGGCGCTCGCCTACGAGGACAAGACGCCCGAACGGGAGCCCCAGGCGGCACTCGGTCTGCGTGACCGCGGGGCCGGGCGACCCACGAAGCGGGAGCGTCGGGACATCGACAAGCTGCGCGGGCGGAACCATGACCCAGAGGATTGATATGCCGTCATCCTCGCCTCGATCTTTCGAATATTTGTTCTAAAATCGGGGTATGGCTACTCGGACCGACATCGACCTCGAACTCGCGGAGCGACGCCGCGTGCTCGATGCCTGGGCCGAGATGCGACGGCTCATCGCCGCGCTCGAAGCGGAGGCCGCCGAGCTGCTGGTGGAGCAGATCGCTCTCCACGATGCCGAGGTGTCAGCGAGTCCGTTCCACCGCGACGCGATTCACCGCTCCATGATCGCGGAGTTCTCCGCCGCCGGTCATGTCTCCCGCGGGTCGATGGACTTCGCATTCGCCGACGCACAGGCACTTCACGACCACCTCCCCGCGGTCCGTGCAGCGTTCGCCGCGGGTTCCCTGAGCGCCGGCCATGTCCGCGAGATCGCCCGCGCGAGTGCGCTCGTGGCCGAAGCCATCCGCAACAAGAAGGTCGATGCCGGCGTCATGGCCCTGTTCGAGACGGCGGTCCTCGTCGTCGCCGAGCAAGACACGGCTGCCCGCACTCGCGCGCACGCGAGACAGGTCGCCAGCGCACTCATCGGCGAGAGCGTCGGGGAACGGCATCGGCGAGCGGCGAAGGAACGCTGCGTGACCGTGAAGTCGCTCGACGACGGCCTCGCCCTGCTCACGGCTATGCTCCCCGAGTGGATCGCGACGGCCATCTCCGACAGGCTGAGCCGGATGACACGGGAGGTCGTGCGAGCGCGGGAGGATCGTATCCCCGAGTTCCTGACCTGGTGGTCGGACGACGATATCGATGCTCTTCACCCCGAAGACTTCGCACTCGACGACCCAGCCTTCGACGCCTACGCCGAGACATGCGCCGACGGGAGAATCTTCGGCGCCGACGGCGACACGTTCGCGACCGACCCGGAGACCGAGCACATCCCTGCCGACACACGCACGTGGGCGCAGGTCCAGGCAGACCTCTTCACCGACCTCCTGCTCGCCGGCGCCCCATCCCTCGCGCACGGCGACGGCCTCGGTCGCATCCAGGGACGCGTCCAGGTCACGGTCGCCGCGACCACGCTCGCAGGCATGGACGACCGACCGGCCGAGCTCGACGGGCACGGCCCGTTGCACCCCGACGTCGCCCGCGCTCTTGCCGGATGGAACAGCGGATGGACCCGCCTGTTCCTCGACGCCGCCGGAATGCTCGTCGAGACCGATACGTACTCCCCGACCGAGGGCATGCGACGGTTCCTGCGTGCTCGTGACCAGCACTGCCGCTTCCCCGGCTGTCGCATGCCGGTGCACCGCTGCGAGATCGACCACCAGCACGACCATGCCAAGGGCGGGAAGACGCGCCTCGACAACCTCGGGCATCTCTGCCGCGCGCACCACACTCTCAAGCACCCCGACATCCCCGACCCGCATCGGTGGGCAGCACAGCAGGAACGAGACGGCAGCATCACCTGGCACAGCCCGCTCGGACGCGCCTACACCGATCCGCCACCCCGACGGGTCATGTTCGTCTGACGCCTGTTCGGTAGATGAACCCTGGCCCCCGGAGGGACGTCAGGCTCAGTGATCGATCAGATCGCGCAGCCATCCGGCCGATCGCACACGCTCGGCGCCGGCGTGCTCGACCCGTTCGCGCAGGCCACGGTCGCTGGTCACCGCGACCACGGTGTGCTTCGCGGCCACCAGACGCTCGACTTCGGTGACGATCGCATCATTGCCCGCGGCGTCGGCGCGGATGACGGAGACCACACTCGAATCGGAGTCGATGCCGCGAGCCTGCCCCTCGACCACCATCGACACCTCTGGGAACCACGCGGATCCCTCGAGTTCCAGGTCAGCGGCAGGCACGGTCAATCCCTCGAGGCGCGCACGCAGCCGCCGGGCCGCTCCCGCGCGGTCCTTCCACCACCCGTCCGGCACCGATCCGACGACGTTCGCCGCGTCGACGACGACCACCGGCCGTACCTCGAGCAGGGCGCGCAGCGCCGACCACGACGCACCGAAACCCGGATGCAGCGGCAGCTCGGCGACCTGCTCGACCGGCACCCACTCGAGCGCCACGCTCTCCGGATCGCTGATCACCGGGTCGAACGGCACGCGCACATCAGCGACGACCGTCGTGTATGACCAGATGTCCAGATCGAGGACGCTCGTGAAGCGAGGCCGCACGACGCCGTCCGGCACGCCCGCTTCCTCCTGCGCCTCGCGGATGGCGCCCACGATCGCACTCTCGCCCTCGTGCAGCGCACCGCCGGGCAATCCCCACGTGCCGCCGAAATGGCTCCACGCCACCCGGTGCTGCAGCAGGATGCCGCGAGCAGGGTCGTACGCCAGCAGACCGGCAGCGCCGAAGCGCCCCCAGTACCGCTCCCCCGACTCGGCGACCACCCACGCATCGCCCGGATCCCGCGGCCCCTCGGGGCGACGCGGTTCACCGGCAGCAGGAGGTACGACAGTCACCCCCTCAGCCTTTCACAGCATCGGGGCCTCGGCACCACGGCGCGACATGCGCCGGAACAGATCAGCGCTGGCGCTTCTCGCGCACGCGCATGTTGACGACGATCGGCGTGCCCTCGAACGAGTAGAGCTCGCGCAGACGCCGCTGGATGAACCGACGGTATCCCGGGTCGAGGAAACCGGTGGTGAACAGGACGAACGTCGGCGGGCGCGTCGACGCCTGCGTGCCGAACAGGATGCGCGGCTGCTTGCCACCACGAAGCGGGTGCGGGTGCTCGGCGACGAGCTCGGCGAGGAACGCGTTGAACTTGCCGGTCGGGATACGACGGTCCCAGTTCTCCAGCGCCGTCTCCAGCGCGGGAACCAGCTTGTCGAGGTGACGACCGGTCTTGGCCGAGATGTTCACGCGCGGGGCCCAGGCGACGTGCGCCAGGTCCTGCTCGATCTCGCGCTCCAGGTAACGACGGCGGTCGGCGTTCTCGAGGTCGTCGTCGTTCAGACGGTCCCACTTGTTGAACGCGAGCACGAGAGAGCGCCCCGACTCCAGCACCAGGTCGATGATGCGCACATCCTGCTCGCTGATCGACTCCGACACGTCGAGCACGACGACGGCCACTTCGGCCTTCTCGAGCGCGGCCGACGTACGCAGCGAGGCGTAGAAGTCCGCGCCCTGCGCCATGTGCACGCGACGACGGATGCCGGCAGTGTCGACCAGACGCCACATCTTGCCGCCGAGCTCGACGACCTCGTCCACCGGGTCGCGGGTGGTGCCGGCGAGGTCGTTCACGACCACGCGCTCTTCGCCGGCCGCCTTGTTCAGCAGCGACGACTTGCCCACGTTCGGGCGACCGAGAATGGCGACACGACGCGGTCCGCCGATCTCCTGCTTCGCGACGGCCGAGATCTCGGGAAGCTTCTTCAGCACGGCGTCCAGCAGGTCGGCGACGCCGCGGCCGTGGATGGCCGAGACGGGATGCGGCTCACCGAGACCGAGGCTCCACAGAGCCGCGACCTCCGGCTCCTGACGGGCGTCATCGATCTTGTTGGCGACGAGGAACACCGGCTTGCCGCTCTTGCGCAGCAGCTTGACGACGTGCTCGTCGGTCGAGGTGGCGCCGACCATCGCGTCGACCACGAACAGCACCATGTCGGCGAGGTCGATCGCGACCTCGGCCTGCATCGCGACGGAACGGTCGATGCCGCGCGCGTCGGGCTCCCACCCACCGGTGTCGACGAGGGAGAACCGCCGGTCCGCCCACTCGGCCTTGTACGTCACGCGGTCGCGGGTCACACCCGGGGTGTCCTCCACGACGGCCTCACGACGGCCGAGGATGCGGTTCACGAGCGCGGACTTGCCCACGTTCGGTCGACCGACGATCGCCACGACGGGAAGCGCCGGGCTGAACAGGATGCCGTCTTCGCCGAGCGTGATGCCGGCGAGCAGCGCCGCGTCCTCATCGTCCAGGTCGTAGTCGGCGAGCCCGGCGCGCAGGGTCTCCGCCCGCTGCTCGGCGAGCTGCTCGTCGATCTGTTCCATCTTCTCGGCGAGCTGGTCGGGGCCGCCTTCGTATTCTTCGTCAGCCACGGTGTGCTCCTTGGATTCGTTCGATCACCGTGAGGACGGCGTCGAGGGTCTGGGGGAAATCGAGTTCCGTCGAATCGACGACCTCGACGCCTTCTGCGGCGTTGAGGAAGTCGACGACGGCGCTGTCTGAGGCGTCGCGCTTGTGCAACGCCGCGGCGACAGCGGCCGCGTTCTCGCCGGCGAGTTCACCGGCACGTCGAGCGGCCCGTACTTCGGGGGCCGCGGTGAGGAGGATCCGCACGGGAGCGTCCGGTGCGACGACGGTCGTGATGTCGCGGCCTTCGACCACGACGGCCGGGTACGCCGACTCGGCGACGAGCGTGCGGAACAGCTCGTTCACCTGGGCCCGCACCGCGGGCACGCGTGCCACGCCGCTCACGGCACCGGAGACCCGCGGGTCCCGGATGGCTTCGGTGACATCGGCATCACCGACGCGCACGGTGCGGTCATCGGGGTCGAGCCCCAGTCGCACCGGGAAATCGGATGCCGCGGCGAGAACCTCGTCGGCATCGGAGGTGTCGGCGCCACGGTCCAGCACGTGCCAGGCGAGTGCGCGGTACGCGGAGCCCGTGTCGAGGTAGCCGAAACCGAGCGTGCGGGCGACGGCCTTCGACACGCTGGACTTGCCCGAACCGGCCGGGCCGTCGATGGCGATGAACTTGTGGGCGTCGGTCGCAGAAGCCGGTGCCGCAGACGGGGTGGTGGTGTCAGTCATTCGTGTTCCCCGCAATCCGCCAGCCGCGTTCCTGGAGCCCGGTGATCGCCCCGTGAAGTGCGGCAGGGTCGACGCTGATCTCGGCCAGGCCGAACTGCGCCCCGGGCGAATGCTCGAGTCGGAGATCCTCGACGTTCACGCCGAGTTCTCCGAGCTCGCCGAACAGGCGACCCAGTTGACCGGCGGTGTCGTCGATCATGACGACGAGCGACTCGAAGCGCTGGTTCTGTCCGTGCTTTCCGGGAAGACGGTCGACGCCGTCGTTGCCCTGACGGATCGTCTCCGCGACGATGCGCCGGGCACCGGGAGCACCCGGCTCACGCAGTGCGGCGGCGACATCGGCGAGATCGCCCGCGAGAGCGTCGAGGATCTCGACGACGGGACCGGCGTTGGCGCCGAGGATCTGCACCCAGAGCTCGGGAGCCGAGGCGGCGATGCGGGTGGTGTCGCGCACTCCCTGGCCGGCGAGGCGCAGAGCGCCCTCCTCGGCATCCGCGAGACGGCCGGCGAGCAGGCTCGCCACCACCTGCGGCACATGGGAGGTGAGCGCGACGGAGCGGTCGTGCTCCTCCGGCGTCATCTCGAGCGGCATGGCACCCACGTCGAGGGCGAGGGCTTCGACCAGGGCGAGATCGGCGGCCTTCGTGTCTTCGTCACGGCACACGACCCAGGGGCGACCGACGAAGAGGTCGGCGCGCGCCGAGATCGCTCCCCCGCGCTCGCGCCCGGCGAGCGGGTGGGAGCCGATGTAGCGGGTGAGGTCCACGCCCCGCGACTGCAGGGTGCGGAACGGCTCGAGCTTCACACTGGCGACGTCGGTGACGACGGCCTCCGGGAAGCGCTCCAGCTCGGCCTGGATAACGTCGGCGGTGACGTCGGGCGGCACGGCCACCACGATCAGCGCGGGCTCGTCATCGTCGGCGGCGAGGCGACCGGCACCGTAGTCGACCGCGAGGCGCAACTGCGCGGGCGAAGCATCCGTCAGGACGACGTCGATGCCCTTCGATCGGAGCGCATGTCCGACGCTCGACCCGAGCAGACCGGCACCGACGACGCGGACGGTACCGGAGAGCCGCGGCGCGACGGCGCCTGCCCTCCGCGCCGTGGGCGCACTCGTCGTATCGGTCATTCGTTCTCCTGCTCGCCTGGCGCCTCGGCGACACCGGAATCACGGCGCGACAGGGTGAGAAGCGCGCCAAGTTCGATTTTAGTCAGTTCCCGCGTCTTCCCGGCCGGGAGGGTTCCCAGGTGGAGCGGTCCGAACTGCCGACGCACCAGTTCGGTGACCGGGTGGCCGACCGCGGCGAGCATCCGGCGCACGATGCGGTTGCGTCCGGAGTGCAGCGTCAGCTCGACCAGGCTCGACCCGCGCGAGGTGTCCAGCAGACGTGCCTTGTCGGCCGCGATCAGACCGTCCTCGAGCTCAATGCCCTTCGTGAGCTTCGAGATCGTCTGGGCCAGCACCATGCCCTCGACCTTGGCGATGTACACCTTGGTCACGCCGAACGACGGGTGCGCCAGCACATGGGCGAGCTCGCCGTCGTTGGTCAGGATGAGCAGGCCGCTGGTCTCGGCGTCGAGGCGTCCGACGTTGTAGAGGCGCTCCTCGTAGTCCTCGGTGAAGCGACGGAGGTCGGGACGACCGCTCTCGTCCTTCATGCTGCTGACGACCCCGGTGGGTTTGTTGAGCATGACGTAGCGCTTGGAGACGTCCAGCTGCACGGCGCTGCCGTCGACGTCGACGAGGTCGTGCTCCGGGTCGATGCGTCGGCCGAGCTCGGAGACGACGACGCCGTTGACGCGGATGCGCCCCTCGGTGATGTACTGCTCGACGACGCGGCGCGAAGCCACCCCGGCGGCGGCGAGCACCTTCTGCAGACGAACGCCCTCGGGGGCGCCCTCGGAGTCGGTGGTGGCCTCGAAGCCGGTCATCGGATGGTCCCTTCGTCGAAACCGTCTGCACCGTCATCGAGCAGAGGGGAGATCGGGGGCAGCTCGTCCAGCGAGTTGATGCCCAGGTGCTGCAGAAGTGCGTCGGTGGTGCCGTAGTTGATCGCGCCGGTCTCGGAGTCGGCGAAGAGCTCGGTGATCAGACCGCGGGCGAGGAGGGTGCGCACGACGGAGTCGACGTTCACCGCACGGATGGAGGCGACCTGACTACGCGTCACCGGCTGCTTGTACGCGATGACGGCCAACGTCTCGAGCGCCGCCTGTGAAAGGCGCGCGGGAGCCTGTCCGCCGACGAACTCGGCGACCAGCGAATCGAGGTCCTCGCGCACATACAGACGCCAGCCACCACCGACCTCGCGGAGTTCGAACCCCCGGCGAGGGCCTTTGCCGTTGCCGTCGTAGTCGTCGACAAGCGTCTCGAGTGCCTGCCGCACGGCAGGCACCGGAGAGCCGACCGCGGCGGCCAGTGCCACCAGTCCGAGCGGCTCGTCGACGATGAGGAGGATGGCCTCGATGCGTTCGGACAGCGGGATCTCGGTCGCCTCGGTCGCCTCGTCGACGGTCTCGGTCATGTCATCGGTCATAGTCGGCCCCCAGGGTCGCAAGAGTCTCGTCCGACCAGGAGTCGGCGGCCCAGCGCAGCGTGAGCTCGCCGAGCGGTTCCAGTTGTTCGAAAGACAGGGCCGCGTGGCGGTACAGCTCCAGCACCGAGATGAAGCGCGCGACGACGATGCCGGGCTCGCTCACCCCCGAGACCAGCTCGCGGAAGCTCAACGACTCCGTGCCGCGCAGCAGTGTGACGACGATCGCCGCCTGCTCGCGGATGCTGACCAGCGGCGCGTGCAGATGATCGAGGCCGACGTGCGGGATCTCCTTGGGCGCGAAGGCCAGCAGCGCGAGTGCGGCGAAGTCGTCGGCGGTCAGCGACCACACGAGCTCGGGCGTCTGCTTGCGGTGCTTCTCGTCGAGGCGTGCCGCGCGGACGTGTCGGCGGTCCTCGCGCTGTAGGCACCGGGCGAACCACGCCGAGACCTCCTTGAAGGCGCGGTACTGCAGCAGACGGGCGAACAGCAGGTCACGTGCCTCCAGCAGCGCGACGGCCTCGGCATCCACCAGTTCGCCCTGCGGGAGGAGGCCGGCCACCTTCATGTCGAGCAGCGTCGCCGCGACGACGAGGAATTCGGACGCCTGGTCCAGCTCCTCATCGTTCTCGAGCTGACCGAGGTAGGCGATGAACTCGTTCGTGACCGCGCTCAGCGAGACCTCGGTGATGTCCATCTCGTGCTTCGAGATGAGGTTCAGGAGCAGATCGAACGGGCCGTCGAAGTTGGACAGCGAGACCCGGAAGCCGGGCTCGGCCGTATCGCTCGCGCTCTCTTCGAGCGTCGCGTCGACGGATCCCTCGCTAGGCGACAGCGCCACGGGCGACCAGCTCCCGCGCCAGCCGCAGGTATGCCTGAGCGGCCGCGTGCTCGGGGGCGAACTCGGTGATGGGCACACCCGACACCGAGGCATCGGGGAACTTCACGGTACGGCCGATCACGGTCTCCAGCACATCGTCTCCGAAGGCCTCGACCACGCGCTCGAGGACCTCGCGGGAGTGCAGGGTGCGCGGGTCGTACATCGTCGCCAGCAGACCGTCCATCGTGATGGAGGGGTTCAGTCGGTCGCGCACCTTGTCGATCGTCTCGATGAGCAGTGCCACACCGCGCAGGGCGAAGAACTCGCACTCGAGCGGGATGATCACGCCGTGTGCGGCCGTGAGGGCGTTGACCGTGAGGATGCCGAGCGAGGGCTGGCAGTCGATGAGGATGACGTCGTACTCCCCCGCGACCTGGCGCAGGACACGGGCGAGGATCGTCTCGCGGGCGACCTCGTTGACGAGGTGCACCTCAGCAGCCGACAGGTCGATGTTCGCGGGCATCACGTCGAGGCCCTCGACGCTGGAGTGCACGATCGCGTCGTGGGCGTCGCGCTTCGTGTCGAGCAGGAGGTCGTAGATCGTCGGTACGTCGTGCGTCGGGATGCCGAGACCGGCGGACAGCGCGCCCTGCGGGTCGAAGTCGACGGCGAGCACCTTCCGGCCGTACTCCGCGAGAGCTGCGGCCAGGTTGATGGACGTCGTCGTCTTGCCGACGCCGCCCTTCTGGTTGCACAGCGCGATGATGCGTGCAGGACCGTGGGACTTCAGCGGTTCCGGGATCGCGAACCCGTGATACGGACGGCCGGTGGGTCCCATGGGGGTCTCGTCGGCCTTCTGCGCCTTCGCCCTGGACTTCGCCACTTTCTCAGCCACCGATTCTCCTGCTCCTTCGTGCTTGGTCGATTGTACCGGTCGGCCCGTTCCTCAGCCGCCTCGGCACGCGGCACGGCGCCTCTCCCGTGTCGGCCGACCTCAACGCGCGCGCGGGTGCGAAGTGGCGTAGATGTCCCGCAGGGTGTCCACCGAGACGTGCGTGTAGATCTGCGTCGTGGCGACCGACGAGTGCCCGAGCAGCTCTTGCACCACGCGCACGTCGGCTCCGCCCTGCAGCAGATGCGTCGCGAAGGAGTGCCGCAGCGTGTGCGGCGACACCTCAGAGGTGATCTGCGCCTTCTCGGCGGCCGCCCGGATCACGAGCCAGGCGCTCTGCCGCGACAACGGTGCCCCGCGCGCACCGAGGAAGAGCCGGGCCGATGCGCGCCCCTTCGCCGCGAGCGCCGGGCGGACGCGCGTGAGGTAGGCATCGACCGCCGCGCGCGCGAACGAGCCGATCGGCACGATGCGCTCCTTCGAGCCCTTGCCCCGCAGCCGCAGCACATCACCGTGTGCCAGGTCGTCGACGTCGAGCCCGATCGCCTCGGACACGCGGGCCCCCGTCGCGTAGAGCAGTTCCAGCAGGGCACGGTCGCGCACGCCGATCGGATCCTCCGGCGACGGCGCACCGAGCAGCCGCTCGACCTGATCGATGGTCAGCGCCTTCGGGAGGCGACGCGGGGCTTTGGGGGGACGCAGCCGTCCGCTCGGGTCGTCGACCTCGATTCCTTCACGGGCGAGGAATCGATGCCAGCCGCGGACGGACGATTGCAGCCGTGCGAGGCTCGACGACGCCGGGGCCGGCTCTGCCGAGGCGCGTTCCGCGATGAAGCGGTCGATCACCGCCGCCGTGACCTCCGAGGTGTCGGTGATGCCTTCGGCCGCCAGCCACTCCGTGTAGCCCCCGAGATCGCGCCGGTAGGCGGCGATCGTGTGCTCGCTCAGGCCGCGCTCGATCGTGACGTGACGCAGGTACGCGTCGAGGGCGCGCTCGAGCAGCATCCCTCAGCCCCGATCGCGGAGCCTCTGCGCCGCGGCCAGCACGCCGATCGTGAGGATGCCGTTGTGCATGCGACCCTCGAGAACAGCATCCACGACGTCGGCCAGCGGCACCCACTCGACGCGGATGTCGGCTTCCTCGTCCTCCCGATCGTGCGCGCTCTCAGCCGAGGAGATGCCCGTCGCGAGGAAGATGTGGATCATCTCGTCGTTACCGCCGGGGGTGGTCCACGAGGAGACCAGCGGCTCCCAGTGGGCGGCCACCAGGTCGGCCTCCTCCGCGAGCTCGCGTCGGGCGGCCGCGAGCGGCTCCTCCCCCTCGACATCGAGCAGACCCGCGGGCAGCTCCCAATCCCGATGACGGATCGGATGCCGGTACTGCTGGATCAGCAGGACACGGCCATCGTCGTCGAGCGCGAGGATCGCCACGGCGCCCGTGTGGTCGACGTACTGCCGCACGATCTCGCCGTCGCCGTAGCGCACGCGGTCGGAGCGCACGTCCCAGACCCTGCCTTCGTAGACGAGGTCGCTCTGGAGCACCTCCGGCTCGAACGGCTCGTCCCGGAGGGGCTCGATCGACTCAGGCATCGGCCGTGACGTCATCGCTCACGTCGAACAGTTCGCTCGCACGGTGACGCTCGATCGCGGCGCCGACGAGCCCGCGGAACAGCGGGTGCGGCGCGGTCGGACGCGAGCGCAGTTCCGGGTGCGCCTGCGTGGCGATGTAGTACGGGTGCACGTCGCGCGGCAGCTCGACGTACTCGACCAGGTCGAGCTCGGGGTTGAGGCCCGAGAAGACCAGGCCGGCATCCGTCAGACGGTCGCGGTAGGCGTTGTTGACCTCGTAGCGGTGACGGTGCCGTTCGGAGGCCTCCGGCGCACCGTACAGCTCGCGGGCGAGCGATCCTTCGGCGAGAGCCGCCTGGTACAGGCCGAGGCGCATCGTGCCGCCGAGGTCGCCGCCATCGAGGATGTCGATCTGCTCCGCCATCGTGGCGATGACGGGCTCGGAGGTCTCCGGGTCGAACTCGCTCGACGAGGCGCCGACGATGCCGGCCACGTCACGCGCGTACTCGATGACCATGCACTGCAGGCCCAGGCACAGACCGAGCGTCGGGATGCCCTGCTCGCGGGCGAACTTGAGGGCGCCGAGCTTGCCCTCGATGCCGCGGATGCCGAAGCCGCCGGGCACGCAGATGCCATCGAGCTCGGCCAGCTGCTCCTGAGCGCCTTCCGGCGTCTCGCAGAGGTCCGAGGGGATCCAGCGGATGTTGACCTTGGTCTCCTGCGCGAAACCGCCGGCCTTGAGGGCCTCGGTCACCGAGAGGTAGGCATCGGGCAGGTCGATGTATTTGCCGACCAGGCCGATCGTGACCTCGTGCTTGGGGTTGTGCACGGCGTGCAGCACCTTGCTCCAGCGGGTCCAGTCGACCTCTTCCGCGGCCTTCTGGTCGAGGCCGAGGCGGCGCACGATGTACGAGTCGAGCCCCTGGTCGTTGAGCGTCGACGGGATGTCGTAGATGCTCGGCAGATCGACCGTGTTGATGACGCCTTCGACGTCGACGTCGCACATGAGCGCGATCTTGTTGCGGTTGCTCGCGCTCACGGGGCGGTCGCTGCGGAGCACGAGCGCGTCGGGCTGGATACCCACCTGACGGAGCGCCGCGACGGAGTGCTGCGTGGGCTTGGTCTTCTGCTCCCCCGACGCCCCCATGAACGGAACGAGCGACACGTGCACGAAGAACACGCTGTCGCGACCGAGCTCGTGACGCAGCTGGCGGGCGGATTCGAGGAACGGCTGCGACTCGATGTCGCCGACCGTGCCGCCGACCTCGGTGATGATCACGTCGGGGCGCGGGTCTTCGCTGGCCTGCAGGCGCATGCGGCGCTTGATCTCGTCGGTGATGTGCGGGATGACCTGCACGGTGTCGCCGAGGTACTCGCCGCGGCGCTCGCGCGCGATCACCTGCGAGTAGATCTGGCCGGTGGTGACGTTCGCGGCCTCGGACAGGTTGATGTCGAGGAAGCGCTCGTAGTGGCCGATGTCGAGGTCGGTCTCGGCACCGTCGTCCGTGACGAAGACCTCACCGTGCTGGAACGGGTTCATCGTGCCGGGATCGACGTTCAGATAAGGGTCGAGCTTCTGCATCACGACGCGCAGACCGCGGGCCGTGAGGAGGTTGCCGAGGCTGGCCGCCGTCAGTCCCTTGCCCAAAGACGAAACGACACCACCAGTCACGAAGATGTGCTTGGTCGTGTCGTTCTTGGGTGCCGCGGAAGAAGAGTTCATCACGGGCTTCGATCCTATCAGGCGGTGGGGACGCGGAGGCTGAGAAGTTCACGCGCGTGGGTCAATGCGGCGTCGGAATCGGTGAGTCCGGACAGCAGACGGGCCATCTCGGCCTCTCGGTCTTCGCCCTCGAGACGCCGTACGCTCGAGGCCGTGACCGCGCCATCATTGGCCTTCACGACCGACAGGTGATTGTTCGCGAACGCCGCGACCTGTGCGAGGTGCGTCACCGCGATGACTTGCGATTTCTCTGCGAGCCGGGCGAGTCGCCGGCCCACTTCGATGGCGGCAGCACCGCCGATGCCGGCGTCGACCTCGTCGAAGACGAACGTCGGGACCGGGTCGGTCGCCGCGATGACGACCTCGATGGCGAGCATCACTCGAGACAGCTCGCCGCCGGAGGCGCCCTTGGAAACGGAGCGGGGCTCAGCGCCCGGATGCGGGGCGAGGAGGATGGCGACGTCGTCTCGACCGTGGGTGCTCTCGGGACCCTCGGAGACGGCGACCTCGAGGCGCGCATCCGGCATCGCGAGGGCGTGCAGCTCGTCGGTCACGGCTTCGCCGAGGCGGACGGCGGCGTCGGTGCGCGTCGCGGTCAGCGCGGCGGCATGCGCATCGAGTTCGGCGCGCGCGGCGTCACGTTCGGCGATGAGTCGTTCGATGCGATCGCCGTCGTCGTCGAGTTCGGCCAGGCGGGCGGAACCCGTCTGCCACAGCGCGAGAGCCTCGTCGAGGGATCCGTGCGCACGGATCAGGGTCCCGAGCGCCGCGCGGCGCTCTTCGACGGCAGCGAGCTCGTGAGGGCCCGTCTCGTCGAGGTCGGCCAGGTACGCGGACAGAAGCCCGGCGGTGTCGGCGATCCGGTATCCGATGTCGGCGATGCTCTCGCCGATCTCGGTGAGCTTCGCATCGGCCGTGCGCTCGAGCAGACGGCGCGCCTCAGCGACGAGGGCCGATGCATCGGGTTCGCCGTCTTCGCTCGAGAGCGCGCCATGCGCGAGGGAGGCGGCGAGGCGCAGCTCTTCGGCGTTCGCAAGCCGCTCGGCACGTTCGGCGAGGTCCTGATCCTCCCCGGGTTCCGGTGCGGTCGCCTCGATCAGGGCGAGGGCTTCACGCAGTCGAGCTGCCTCTTCCGCACGGCGGTCGCGGTTCTCGGTGATCTCGGAGATCTCGGCATCGAGTGTCCGCCAGCGGGCGAAGGAGCCGGCGTACGTCTCGAGCGCCTTCGCGATCGGAGCACCGCCGAAGCGGTCGAGCGCATCACGCTGCGCAGCGGCGGATCGCAGACGCAGCTGCTCGGACTGTCCGTGGACCACGACGAGTTCCTCGGCCAGAGCCGAGAGCACACCTGCCGGTGCGGCGCGGCCGCCGACGCTCGCGCGGCTGCGGCCCTCGGCGCTCAGCGTGCGCGAGACGTACAGCTCGGCGTTGCCCGCCCCTGCGGGCTCCAACTCTCCCCCGGCATCCGCCACGATCTCGGCGACATCGCCCTTCTCGGGGACGATCCACACCCCAGCGACCGATGCCTGCGCAGCGCCGGCGCGCACCGCGCCGGAATCAGCGCGCTGGCCCAGCAGCAGCCCGAGCCCCGTGACCACCATCGTCTTGCCGGCACCGGTCTCACCGGTGATCGCCGTGAACCCAGGACCGAGCGGCAGCACGGCGTCGGCGATCACGCCGAGACCCTGCATCCGCATCTCTTCGATCATGACGGCGTCCCCGGAGTCTGGCCGCGCCATCCTTCGACGGGCAGCTGGAACTTGCGCACGAGACGGTCCGTGAACGCCGTGGGGTGCAGACGTGCGAGGCGCACCGGACGTGAGGACCGGCGGACGACGACACGCGCGCCGGGAGGCAGGTCGTGCGAGCGACGTCCGTCGCACCACAGGATGCCGGAACCGTCGGTGCGCTCGAGCATCTCGATGGCGACGGAGGCATCGGGGCTCACGACCAGGGGCTTGGCGAAGAGCGCGTGCGCCGACAGCGGCACCACGGCGATCGCCTCGACGCTGGGCCAGATGACCGGTCCCCCGGCGGAGAAGTTGTACGCGGTCGAGCCGGTCGGAGTGGAGATGACCATGCCGTCGCAGCCGAAGCTCGACAGCGGGCGGCCGTCGATCTCGAGGACCACCTCGATCATCCGCTCCCGGCTCGCCTTCTCGACCGTGGCCTCATTGAGGGCCCAGGTCTCGTAGACGACCGCCCCTGCGGCGTCTTTCACGCGCACGGAAAGCGCGAGTCGTTCCTCGACCTCGTAGTCACGATCGATCACGCGGCGGACGGCCTTGTCCATGTCGTCGCGATCGATCTCGGCGAGGAAACCGACGTGACCCATGTTGATGCCCAGCACGGGGGCACCGCTGTCACGGACCAGCTCGGCCGCGCGAAGGATGGTCCCGTCCCCACCCAGCACGATGGCCAGCTCGAGATCGGCCGGGTCGACGGACGTGCCGAGGACGTCGGCATCCGCGAAGAACTCGTCCACGGCCACGAGAGCCTCATGATCGTCGGCGGCCAGCACCGGCCGGGCTCCGGCTTCGCGAAGGGCTCCGATCACGCGGCGGGCGGCGTCGACCGTGTCGACTCGGCCGGCGTGGGCGACGACCAGGATGCTGCGCACGTTCATCGTCCTCCTGCCAGTCGGTTGATGCTGTCCAACCATTCTGTCGGATTGCTGCCCCGACCCGGCGCGAGGTGCACCAGATACTCGGCATTCCCGTGCGTTCCGAGGATCGGGGAGGGCAGGATGCCGAGCATCCCGAACCCGAGGTCCCAGGCGGTCCACACGGTGCGGGCGACGGCGTCCGCGCGAGTGGCGGGATCGGTGACGAGACCTCCGCGCACTGCGGTGCGTCCGACCTCGAACTGCGGCTTCACGAGCAGCAGGACGTCGGATCCCGGCTCGGCGATGACCGCCACCGCGGGCAACACGAGCTCGAGCGAGATGAACGAGAGGTCGCCGACCACGAGGTCGGGCGCCTCGCCCTCCCCGGTCGCCTCTGCGAGGTTCTCACGCGTCATGTGACGGACGTTGTAGCCCTCGACAGCGACGACGCCGGAGTCGGCCGCGATCGACGCGGCGAGCTGTCCGTGTCCGACGTCGACCGCCAGCACTTTTCGTGCGCCGCGCTCACGGAGCACCTGCGTGAATCCGCCGGTGGACGCCCCCATGTCCAGCGCGAGTCGCCCCTCGACAGGGATGGCGAATCCGTCGAGCCCGGCGATGAGCTTGTGGGCCGCGCGGCCCACGTAGTGGTCGGCGCCCGCGATCGTGATCTGCGCCTCGTCGCCGACAGCGGTCGAGGCCTTCACCGCCTGGCGGCCATCGATGCTCACGAGCCCGTCGGCGATGAGTGTGGCGGCATGGCTGCGCGAACGGGCGAGTCCTCGGGCGGCGAGGGCGGCATCGAGTCGCGTCATCGGGATCCCGGAGTCTCCCGTTGGTCGAGCTTCGCGCCGCTCTCGAGGCGTCGGGAGAGCTCGTCGTGCAGGCTCGCGTACGCATCGGCTCTCGCCGGAAGGGGCTGCCCCTCGATCAGACGCAGACGGCTCCACAGGCCGTCGGTCGGCGCACTCGTCGTCTCTTCGCTCACGGTTCCACTGTACGCGGCGCCTCCGACGGCGGCCGGAGCGACGCGAGCTGCCTCAGGGCCGGTGGAAGGGGTCGTCGTAGAGGCGCTCGGGAACGCGCAGCACGAACACGGGTGTCCCCGATGCCCAGATCGCGGCCGCGCCGGCGCGCAGCAGGTCGATCTGCGATCCGGAATCCGCCACGATCTCGACGTCCGCCCCCACGACCCGCACGGCGGCGCCGTTCACGTCGAACACGCCGTCCCGTTCCGTGACCTCCGGATACGGAACATGCAGCTCACGCAGGTCGCCGAGGATGTAGGTCGGGCGCGAGCCCTCGGGAGCCGCCAGCACATGCTTGGGACGGTCGATTCCGGTGAGGACGAGCACCGAGTCGATCCCGACCCGGCTCGCGCCCATGATGTCGGTGTCGAGTCGGTCGCCGATGAACAGCGCCTTCTGCGCGCCGAACCGGGCGAGCGCCTCTTCGAAGATCGGGGCTTCGGGCTTGCCGGCGACGGTCGCCAACCGACCGATGGCCGTGTGCACCGCGGAGACGAGAGTGCCGTTACCCGGTGCGACACCGCGCTCGCGCGGGATCGTCCAGTCCGTATTCGTGGCGATCCACGGGATCCCGCCCTCGTCTTCGGGAAGCTTGAGGGCGAATGCGGCCTCGGCGAGGTCGGTCCACGCCACCTCAGGGGCGAACCCCTGAACGACGGCGCTCGGCGAATCCTCGGCGCTGCGCGTGACGGTGTATCCGGCCTTCTGCACCTCGTCGACGAGACCATCGCCACCGACGACCAGGATCGTCGCCGGCGCGGGCACGATCTGCGCCATCAGACGCATGGCCGCCTGCGGGCTCGTGACCACGTCTGCCGCATCGACGCGGAGCCCCAGGCTGCTGAGGTGCTCCGCGACGGATGCATCGGTGCGAGCCGCGTTGTTGGTGATGTAGCCGAGTCGCGCGGACTTCGCGGCCTCATTGAGACTGTCGACCGCGTGCGGCAGCGCACCGGGGCCCGCGTAGACCACGCCATCGAGGTCGGCGAGGATCGTGTCGACGCCGTCGAGCGGCGTGCGCAAGGCGCGCTTACGCGAGAACAGCGCCACTACGCCTCCGGATCCGCGTCGTCGGCCTCGTCCTCACCGAGGAGTTCGCGAACCTCGTCCTCGACCGTGGGCTCTTCCGCATCAGTCTCGTCAGCAGCGGGCGCTTCAGACACAGGCACTTCAGACGCTTCCTCGTCCGCTTCGTCTTCCGACTCGTCGGCGTCTGCATCGGGCTCGACGGCGTCGGCCTCGTCGGCCTCGTCGGCGTCGTCGGCGTCGTCGGCGTCGTCGGCCTCATCGACCGGTTCGGCGACGTCGTCGTCGAGGAACTCGCCCTCGATCATGCTGTCCTCGATGAAGATCTCCTCGTCACCGGCCTCGTCGATACCGAGTGCCTCGGCGGCGACCTCCGCACGATGTGCCCAGAACTCGGCTTCGTCGGTGCGTCCGAGGTCTTCGAGCACAGCAGCGCGAGCGGCGAACAGTGCAGGGCTCCACTCGAATGCCCGATCCGGGTCGAGTTCGGGAATCTCGAGCTCGCCGAGCGCGAGTTCCAGGTCACCCTGGTCCAGACGAGCGCCCGACATCGCGATCGCCAGTGCGACGCGTACAGGGGTCTCGAGGGCGGTGCGGTCGACGGCGCGGCCGGTCTCGAGCGCGCGATCGGAACGTCCGATGCCACGCTCGCTATCGACCATCAGCGCGATCTGATCGTCCTTGCCCGAGATGCGTCGGTACGTACGGAGCTCGCGGAGCGCGAGGGCGAAGTCACCCGTCGCGTAAGCAGTGATGCCGAGCGTCTCGCGGACGATCGCGATACGACCTGCGCGTCGAGAAGCGGCCAGCGCGTGCTCGTGCGCGAGCGCGGGGTCCTCGTCGATGAGCTTCGAAGCCATCGCCAGGTGGCGCGCGACGTGCTCGGCGTTCTCCTTGCTCAGAGTCTTGAGCTCGTTACGAGCTCCACCGTTGAGGTCGCGCGCGGTGACCTCGTCGGGAATCTGCGGCTCGTCGAACCGCGGACGCTCATTCGTCGCCTGAGCCGGACGCTCCCGACCGGCGCCTCCGCGCTGCGGGAACGAGCGGGACTTGTCGCGATCGCCACCGTCACGGCGGGGCGCGGAATCGCGGTTGTATCCGCCGCCCTCACGGCGCGGAGCTGCACCGTCACGGTTGTAGCCACCACCCTCACGGCGTGGAGCTCCACCATCACGGTTGTAGCCACCCTCGCGACGGGGAGCTGCACCATCACGGTTGTAGCCACCACCTTCACGACGGGGAGCTCCGCCATCACGGTTGTACCCACCACCCTCACGACGGGGAGCTGCACCACCATCACGGTTGTACCCACCCTCACGACGGGGAGCTGCACCGTCACGGTTGTACCCACCACCTTCACGACGCTGGGCTCCACCATCACGGTTGTACCCACCCTCACGACGGGGAGCTGCACCACCATCACGGTTGTAGCCACCACCCTCGCGACGCGGAGCTGCACCGTCACGGTTGTAGCCACCACCCTCGCGGCGCGGGGCTCCACCATCACGGTTGTAGCCACCCTCGCGACGGGGAGCTGCACCATCACGGTTGTAGCCACCGCCTTCACGACGGGGAGCTCCGCCATCACGGTTGTACCCACCACCCTCACGACGCTGGGCTCCACCATCACGGCTGTAGCCACCACCTTCACGGCGCGGGGCTGCACCACCATCACGGTTGTACCCACCACCCTCACGACGGGGAGCTGCACCACCATCACGGTTGTAGCCACCACCCTCACGGCGCGGGGCTGCACCGTCACGGTTGTAGCCGCCACCCTCGCGACGCGGGGCTGCACCGTCACGGTTATAACCACCGCCTTCACGACGAGGGGCTGCACCATCGCGGTTATAACCACCGCCTTCACGACGAGGGGCTGCACCATCGCGGTTATAGCCACCCTCGCGGCGGGGAGCTGCACCATCACGGTTGTAGCCACCACCCTCACGACGGGGAGCAGCACCATCACGGTTATAGCCGCCACCCTCGCGACGCGGGGCACCACCATCACGGCTGTTTCCGGGGCGTCCGCCAGAAGCGCGATTACCGCGCGATCCGCTGTCGTCGTTGCGACGCGGACGGCGCTCTTCCTCTTCTGGCATGATGCTCCCTGTTCTTTTCGTGTAAACGCAAAATGGCCACCCAACGATGGGCGGCCATTTTGTCTAAAAGGAGTCCGGCGGTGTCCTACTCTCCCACAGGGTCCCCCCTGCAGTACCATCGGCGCTGTGAGGCTTAGCTTCCGGGTTCGGAATGTAACCGGGCGTTTCCCTCACGCTAT
>NZ_JAAUVO010000050.1:0-249 GCF_012030385.1 Microbacterium sp. B19(2022) | reverse complement strand
GCTCCCCGTGCGCATCGTGCGGGTGGAGTTCCTCGGCGAGATCGTCGAGTACGAGGCCGAGGTGCTCACCGAGGGCGAGCCCGTCGCCACGATCGTCGGCCGCGGTGCACCGCTGGCGACACCCCCCCGAGGGCGGCAGGGTCTTCCTCGAACTGGTCCCGCACGCCTGCCGCGTGCTGGGCGCATGATCCATCCCGCACCACACCCGCAATCACACACCTGATGTCAGAGAGGACATTCAGATCATGA